>NZ_JBFAJO010000007.1:0-1895 GCF_040655255.1 Kitasatospora sp. NPDC050463 | reverse complement strand
AGCCCGGCGGGGCGCCGCCCCTCCCCGCGCGCTCCCCCGCGCGCCCCCCCCCCCGGCGCCGCGCGGCCGGTCCTACGGCCCGGCGGGTCAGCGAGCCGTGGTCAGCAGCTGGGTGGTCGCCAGCTCGGCGTAGAGCTCGTCCCGCTCGACCAGTTCCGCGTGGGTGCCGACGGCCCGGACCCGGCCCGCGTCCATCACCACGATCCGGTCGGCGCCGATCACGGTGGACAGGCGGTGGGCCACCACCAGGACGGTGGTCTCCCGAGCCGCCTGCGCCACGATGTCCCGCACCGCCAGTTCGTTGACCGCGTCGAGCTGCGAGGTCGCCTCGTCGAGAAGCAGCAGCCGGGGCCTGCGCAGCAGCGCGCGGGCGATGGCGACGCGCTGCCGCTCGCCGCCCGAGAGTTTGGACCCGCGGTGGCCGACCACGGTCTCCAGGCCGTCGGGCAGGCGGGCGACGAGGCTGTCGAGCCTGGTCCGGGCCAGGATCTCGCGCAGGTCCCCGTCGGAGGCGTCGGGTGCGGCGAAGAGCAGGTTCTCGCGGAGGGTGCCGGCCAGTACGGGGGCGTCCTGCTCGACGTACCCGATGGCGGACCGCAGCCGGGGCAGCGACCAGTTCCGGACGTCCTCGCCGTCCACCAGCACGCGGCCGCCGGTCACCTCGTGGAAGCGCTCGACCAGCGCGAAGACGGTCGACTTGCCCGCACCCGAGGGGCCGACGAAGGCGGTCATCCCGCCGGCCGGCACGTCGAAGCTCACCCCGTGGTGGATGGTGGGCAGCTCAGGGCCGTAGCGGAAGGACACCTGCTCGAAGCGGACCGACGCCGGGCCCGCGTCGGCACCCGGGTGGGTGGGCAGCGTGAGCCGGCGCAGTTCCCGGCTCTCGGTGGCGAGCCGCTGTGCCCGGGTGATCCGGGAGATCGCGGCCGCGCCCTCCTGGTACTGGGAGGCGGCGTCGACGAGCCGGGACACGGGATCGATCAGGTAGAAGACGTACAGCAGGAAGGCGATCAGCGTGGACACCGGGATCGCCCCGGCCGCCACCCGGGCCCCGCCGACCGCGAGCACCGCCAGGAACGCCAGCTCCACCGCGAGGACGTCCGCCGACTTCGCCAGCGCCTCCCACTTGGCGCCGCGCACGCCGTGCTGCCACGCCCGCTGCGCGGCCGCCATCACCCGGGCGGTCTCCCGCTCCTCGGCGCCGGACGCCTTCACCGTGCGGTAGGCCCCGAAGGCGCGCTCCAGTTCGGCCCCGATCTCGCCCACCGCCTCCTGGGAGCGTTCGGTGGCCTCGGAGATCCTCGGCATCACCAGCGCGACGGCCCCGCCGACCACCGCCAGCACGCCGAGCGTCACCCCCAGCAGGACCGGGTCCAGGACGGCCATCAGCACGACGGCCGCCACCAGGGTGACCACGCCGGTGGCGCCGGAGACCAGCTCACGGGTGGTGACCGCGCGCAGCAGCGTGGTGTCCGAGGTGACCCGGGACATCAGATCGCCGGGCGCGATGCGGTCCACTTCCGCGATCCGCAGCCGCAGCAGCCGTCCGACCAGGCTTCGCCGGGCGGCCAGCACGACGGACTCGGCGGTCCGCTCCAGCACGTATCCGCTGAGCGCCTCGAACACCGTGCCGAGCAGCACGAGTGCGGTGAGGGAGAGCACGATCGCCGTGATGGTCTGTCCGGAGGAGAGCCGGTCCACCAGGGCCTTGGTGGCCAGCGGCTGCAGCAGCCCGCCCGTCGCCCCGAGCAGGGCGCACAACAGGCCGAGCGCGACCGTCCACCGGTGCGGCCGGACGTACCCGTACAGCGCCTTGAAGGTCGCCCGCGCGGGCAGCGGCGGGGTGTCCGCGCCGGACGGCTCGGATGCGGTGTTCACGGTGTTCCTCTCGGCCG
>NZ_JBFAJO010000006.1:0-196027 GCF_040655255.1 Kitasatospora sp. NPDC050463 | reverse complement strand
GGCTGGTGGTGGCGGCCGTGCTCGCCCTGGGCGCGGGCGCGCTGGCCACCTACGGCATCCCGACGACCCACTCCGCCGCCGTGATCGCCGCGGCCTTCGCACTGCTGTCGGTCGTGCTCGCCGTCGGTGGCGGCTCAGGCCAGCGCCTGCCGGGCGATCAGCGCCACCGCGATCAGCCCGGCCAGCAGGGCAAGCAGCAGGGTGGGGGAGAGCGCGGCGAACGGACCCTGCTGCTCCTGCAGCCGGGCACGGTTGGCGCGGCACACGGGGCAGCGGCCGTCGCTCACGCGGCCGTTGCAGTTGGCGCACACCAGATGGTCGCAGGTCATGCGATCTCCTCCTCGCTGCTACTGCCAACGCACCGGACGGGGCTTTGGTTCCTGTTCTTGCCCTGTGCGGGGGAGCGGCCGACCCCGGCCGCCACCTCCACTCTGCCAGGTTCCGGCCGTTCCGGCCCCCGGGCTGTGAGATGCCTCCCAATTTTCGGGGCATAACCGGACATTGTCTCCCAAGGGTCGGCTTCTGTCCCGGACTGGCCCTGCGAGCCGGTCGCCGGTTCGCGTATGGTCCCAAGCCGGGAGCAGCCCTTTCCGCTCCCTCCGCCCGCCCCTGGGCCGGGCGCCCGGGGTGGATCGACCGAGGACTGGCGCCGCCTAGGATGGCCTCCGTGATGCAGCCGTGATCAGATTCGACAACGTCTCCAAGACCTATCCCAAGCAGAACCGTCCCGCCCTGGACAACGTCTCGCTGGAGATCGAGAAGGGTGAGTTCGTCTTCCTGGTCGGTTCGTCCGGCTCGGGCAAGTCCACCTTCCTGCGGCTGTGCCTGCGCGAGGAGCGCCCCAGCGTCGGCGAGGTGCACGTGCTGGGCAAGGACCTCGGCAAGCTGTCCAACTGGAAGGTGCCGCACATGCGGCGCCAGCTGGGCACCGTCTTCCAGGACTTCCGCCTGCTGCCGAACAAGACGGTCGCACAGAACGTGGCCTTCGCCCTCGAAGTGATCGGCAAGCCCAAGAGCGCCATCAACAAGGTGGTGCCCGAGGTGCTGGACCTGGTCGGCCTCGGCGGCAAGGAGGACCGCATGCCGGGCGAGCTCTCCGGTGGTGAGCAGCAGCGCGTCGCGATCGCCCGCGCGTTCGTGAACCGCCCGATGCTGCTGATCGCGGACGAGCCCACCGGCAACCTCGACCCGCAGAACTCGGTCGGCATCATGAAGCTGCTGGACCGGATCAACCGCACCGGCACCACGGTCCTGATGGCCACGCACGACCAGGCCATCGTCGACCAGATGCGCAAGCGCGTCATCGAGCTCGACAAGGGGCTGCTGGTCCGCGACCAGGCTCGCGGCGTCTACGGGTACCAGCACTGATCCCGTAGGCCGCCGGCCCGTCTCGCCCGACCAGCAACCGACCCTGGAGTTGTTACACGCATGCGCGCCCAGTTCGTCCTGTCGGAGATCGGTGTGGGTCTCCGCCGCAACCTGACGATGACCATCGCGGTCGTCGTCAGCGTCGCGCTCTCCCTCGCCCTCGCCGGTGCCTCCCTGCTGGTCCGTGACCAGGTCAACTCCATGAAGGGGTACTGGTACGACAAGGTCGAGGTGAGCATCTACTTCTGTACGAAGTCGGATGCCCGCAACTCGCCGCAGTGCCAGAGCGGTGCGGCCACCGACCAGCAGATCGCCGAGATCAAGACCCAGCTGGACAAGATGGACTCGGTCGTCCAGTCGTCCACCTTCGAGGACTCCGCCGAGGCGTACAAGCACTGGAAGGAGATGAACCCGGACAACCCGCTCATCTCCGTCCTCGGCCCGGAGGCCATCCCGCAGTCCTGGCGGGTGAAGCTGAAGGACCCGACCAAGTACGACGTCATCCAGAGCGCCTTCGCGGGCAAGCCCGGTGTGAAGTCGGTCGAGGACCAGCGCAAGATCCTGGAGAACCTCTTCGGCCTGCTGAACGGCCTCCAGACGGCGGCCTTCGTGATCATGGTGCTGATGCTCTTCGTCGCGTTGCTGCTGATCGTCAACACCGTCCGGGTGTCGGCGTTCAGCAGGCGGCGTGAAACCGGCATCATGCGCCTGGTCGGTGCCTCGAACTTCTACGTCCAGATGCCGTTCATCGCCGAGGCCGCGTTCGCCGCGCTGCTCGGTGCGGTGATGGCCTCCGGACTGCTGCTCGGCGGCCACTTCTTCGTCCACAGCTGGCTGGCCGACCGGGTGCAGTTCATCCACTTCATCGGGCTCGGCTCGGTGCTGGCGGTGATACCGCTGCTGGTGGTGGTCGGTATGGGCATGGCCGGCATCGCGGCGTTCTTCACGTTGCGCAAGTACCTCAAGGTCTGACCCCGGCCCCGCACGGCCCCGACGGCCCCGGACGGCACTGCGCCGTCCGGGGCCGTCGACGTTTCGCCGTCGGCCGATCCGGCCCACCGCGCTCCGCGCTGCGCCTACACTCCGATGCCATGCCAGAAACTCCGCGCAGAGCACGTCAGGCGGCCACCCTCAGCCTGGTGTTCGGCGCCGTGCTGCTGGCCGGGGCCGCGACCGGCGCCTGGGGAGACCCGCCCGGACCGCGCCGTCACTCCTCCGCCGACGTGGCCCCGGCCGCCGTCGCCACGCTCGCGGCCGGCCAGGACCCGGCCGGCGCGGCCCTCTCCGAGCAGCAGGCCCAGCACCTGATCGGCGCCAACGGCGACCGCTGGGGCGCCTACTACAGCGCGCAGGAGTACGCCGAGTTCAGTCAGGGCCTGGACGGCCGCTACCTCGGGGTGGGCCTGTCGGTCGGCCGCGGCCAGGACGGCGTCACCACCGTCTCCCAGGTGCAGCCGGCCGGCCCGGCCGCCGCCGCCGGGATCGCCGTCGGCGACCGGTTGCTGCTGATCGGTCCGGACCAGGCCGACCACCTGCCGGTCACAGAGGTGGTGGCCCGGCTGCGCGGGCGCGAGGGCGAGCGCCAGGTCGGCTCCGAGGTCACCCTGGCCGTCCGGCGCGGCGACGCAGAGGCCCGCGAGGTCCGGCTGCGGCGGGCCCTGCTGGACAGTCAGCAGGTGGCGGTCGAGCGCCTGGACAAGGGGGTCGTGCGGATCACCGTGCGGGCCTTCACCAGTGGCGTCGCCGAGCAGGTGCGGGCCGCCGTGCACGGCGCCCACGGGGTGGTGCTCGACCTGCGGGGGAACTCCGGCGGGCTGGTCGAGGAGGCCGCCGGGACGGCCGCGGTCTTCCTGGACGGCGGAGCGGTCGGCTCCTACCAGGAGCGCGGCGGGACCCGCGAGCTGACCGCCCCGCCCGGCGGCGACCAGCGCACCCCGCTGGTGGTGCTGGTGGACGGCGGCACCATGAGCGCCGCCGAACTGCTCACCGGCGCTCTGCAGGACCGCAGCCGCGGTGTCGTGGTGGGCGGCCGGACCTTCGGCAAGGGCACCGTCCAGCAGCCCAGCCGGCTGGCCGACGGCGCGGTGCTGGAGCTGACCGTCGGGCGCTACTACACCCCCGCCGGCCGCTCCCCGGAGGGTGTCGGTCTGCTGCCCGACGTGCCCGCGACCGCCGAGGACGCCGGCGCGCTGGCCCTGCGGGTGCTCGCGGGCCTCGGCACCCGGGCCTGAGGCGCGGCGGGTAAAGGGGCTGCTCGGCACCGGGTCGAGGTGCGAGAATGACGACGCTATGGCAAAGGAAACCGGACACAAGCTGATCGCGCAGAACAAGAAGGCGCGACACGAGTACACCATCCTCGACACCTACGAGTGCGGCCTCGTGCTCACCGGCACCGAGGTCAAGTCACTGCGCGAGGGGCGGGCCAACCTGGTCGACGGCTATGCCTACATCCAGAACCACGAGGCGTGGATCGACAACGTCTTCATCCCCGAGTACACGCAGGGGACGTGGACCAATCACGCCGCGCGGCGCAAGCGCAAGCTGCTGCTGCACAGGCTGGAGATCCACAAGATCGAGGCCAAGGTCCGGGACGCGGGCCACACCCTGATCCCGCTCTCGCTGTACTTCAAGGACGGCCGGGTGAAGCTCGAACTGGCACTCGCCGTCGGCAAGAAGCTGTACGACAAGCGCCAGACGCTGCGCGAGAAGCAGGACACCCGTGAGACGGCCCGCGCCGTGGCGGCCGCGCGGCGGCGCCAGAGCTGACCCCGGCCACGTCGGAGTTAATCCGCTGGACCCTCGCAGGCCGCCTCGCGTAGTATGGCGCCAGCACCACGGACGGCCACCGTCCGAGTTGTTTCTCAACAAAACATGGGGATGATCGGTTTCGACAGGGGAAGTCGAAACAGGAGAAGCGAGCCGAGGAACGCGGCAATGATCTCGTTAACCATCTGTCGCAAACAAATAATCGCCAACTCTAAGCGCGATTCCCAGCAGTTCGCTCTCGCTGCCTAATAACAGCTAAGAGTGCTTGGGTGTCAGACCGGGGAGTTCCCGACCCGGATCCTGGCATAATCTAGGGAACTCAACCGTCCACCCGGGCTGCGGGGGTGGAGGGGAAATCAAACAGCAGCTGGGCCTGTTGGCGGCTTGTCCGCGTGACTGCCAGGGCCGAGAAACTCACAGCGGACTGCGCTCGGAGAAGTCCTGAATCCACTCCACTGGACCCGGGTTCGATTCCCGGCATCTCCACCACCCCATGTTGACAATCGAAGGCCGCCCCCCGCTCAGCGGGGGGCGGCCTTCGTGCGTCCCGGCCCTTCCGCCGGTCGCGTCCCGAACCCTCCCCCGCGCCGCAGTCCGGCCCTGGTGCGGCGCGGGGGACAGCCGGGGGCGTAGGATTTTCCGTCCGCTCGTTTCGCCGAGCCGGACCCCATCCATCGCAGGACGTACGTCAGGGGGCTTCTTGGGCGAGCACGGCTCCACCCAGTACTCCGCCGCAACCACCGAGGCCATGCAGAGCAACACGGACACCACCGCCGTCACCGATTCCGAGACCGTCCGCGAGCGCGAGATCGCCGGGGAGCAGCGGCACCTCGACACCGTCTACCACCGCCTGGAGGAGAAGCTCGCCGAGGCCGAGTACATCCTGGAGGACGCCGCCAAGCGCGTGCAGGTCGGAACCCCGGGCGCGCTCGCCGAGCGCGACGCCCAGGTGTACCGGGCCGGCGCGCACCTGCAGCGGCTCAACAACGAGTTCGAGGACTTCCTCTTCGGCCGGATCGACCTCCAGCAGGCCGATGCGCCGGAGGAGCACGGCATTCCCTCCAACACCCCGCTCGACCCGGCCGACCCGGCCGTCGCCGAGACCCTGCACATCGGCCGGCTCGGGGTGCTGGACGCCGAGTACGGCCCGCTGGTGATCGACTGGCGGGCGCCGGCCGCGGCGCCGTTCTACCGCGCCACCCCGCTGGAGCCCGGCCGGGTCGTCCGCCGCCGGGTGATCCGCTCCAAGGGCCGCCGGGTGATCGGGGTCGAGGACGACCTGCTCCGCCCCGACCTCACGCCCACTCTGGCCGGCCACGAGCTTGCCGTGGTCGGTGACGGCGCGCTGATGGCCTCGCTCGGCCGGGCCCGCAGCCACTCGATGCGCGACATCGTCTCGTCCATCCAGAAGGAGCAGGACGAGGTGATCCGGGCCGCCGCGGCCGGGGCCACCCTGGTCACCGGCGGTCCCGGCACCGGCAAGACCGCCGTCGCCCTGCACCGCGCGGCCTTCCTGCTCTACCAGGACCGCCGCCGCTACGCCGGGGGCATCCTGGTGGTCTCCCCGACCCCGTTGCTGGTCTCCTACACCGAGGGCGTGCTGCCCTCCCTCGGTGAGGAGGGGCAGGTCGCGATCCGCGCGGTCGGCTCGCTGGTGGACGGCATCGAGGCGGGCACCTACGACACTCCGGAGGCGGCCCGGATCAAGGGCTCGGCCCGGATGACGCAGCTGCTGCGCCGGGCCGCCCGCGCCGCGCTGGAGCTGGGCGCGCCGCAGGAGCTCAAGGTGGTCGCCCGCGGCGAGGTGCTGCGGCTGGACGCCGGCCGACTGAAGGCCGTCCGCGGCAACGTGATCGGCTCGGGCGGCACCCCGCTGAACCTGCTGCGCCCGCGCGCCCGCAGGCTGCTGCTGGACGCGCTCTGGCAGGAGGCCACCCGGCACCTGCCCAGGCCGACCGACCACTACGCCCGGGAGCAGCGCCAGGAGGAGAAGGAGTCGTTCGACGACTACGTCTCGGACGAGGCGCCGTTCCTGGACTTCCTGGACGCCTGGTGGCCCGCGCTGACCCCGCGCCGGGTGCTCGGCACGCTGAAGCAGAGCCGGCACACCAACCGGATCGCCCGCCGTGCCGTCACCCCGGAGGAGGCCAGGGTGCTGGCCGGTTCCTGGCGGCACCTGTCCGACCGTGGCGAGGGCGAGCTGTCGGCGCACGACGTGGCACTGGTGGACGAACTCCAGGTGCTGCTCGGCGAGCCGGCCCGGACGAGGGTCCGCGAGGTGGACGCGGTGGACCTGCTGAGCGGGCTGGACGAGGTCACCACCTTCGCCGACCGCAACTCCAGACAGCGGGAGCGGGTGCCGGTGGAGCGCACCGAGTACGCGCACATCATCGTGGACGAGGCGCAGGACCTCACCCCGATGCAGTGGCGGCTGATCGGCCGCCGCGCCCGGATGGCCACCTGGACGATCGTCGGCGACCCGGCGCAGTCCTCCTGGCCGTTCCCGCAGGAGGCGCAGGCCGCGTTGGACGAGGTGCTGGCCGGCAAGCCGCGCCGCCGTTACACGCTGACCGTGAACTACCGGAACCCGGCCGAGATCGCCGAGGTGGCGGCCAAGGTGCTGGCGCTGGCCGCTCCGGGCACGCCCTCGCCGAGCGCGGTGCGCCACGTCGGTGTGGAACCGCGCTTCGCGGCCGTCACCGACCCGTCGCCCCGGGCGTTCGGCGCGGCGGCCCGGGCCGAGCTGGAGCGGTTGCTGGCGGAGGTGGACGGCACCGTGGCGGTCGTCGTGCCGATGGACCGCCGGGCCGAGGCAGCCGGGTGGATCGAGGGCCTGGGTGCTCGCGCCGTGGCGCTGGGCAGCCTGGAGGCCAAGGGCCTGGAGTACGACGCGACCGTGGTGGCCGACCCGACCGGGATCGCCGGCGAGTCGGAGGCCGGGCTGCGGGTGCTCTACGTGGCGCTCACCCGGGCGACCCAGCGGCTGACGGTGCTGTCCGGGCCGGACGACCTGCCGGACGCGGCCGGCGTGCCCGCACTGCTACACGGCTGACCGGCCGTCACCGCGCCGGAGTACGAAGAAGGCCCCTCACCACCGGTGAGGGGCCTTCAGACGTTGATGACACCGACCCGCCATGCTCGCCTCGCGGCAAGTGGTCCCTCGAAGGGACGAAGGTTGGGCCCGGGGGCTTGGATCGAGCCGGTGTCCCGTCCAATGTAACGCATCTGCCCGGCGAGGCAAGAAGTTGTCGAGTCCGCACACTCAATGAACGTTATTTCTGGCTTCGCCCTGGTAGGTGCGACGATCGAGGTCTAGCATGCGCAGGCGAAGTGCTTCAACATTCTGTTGAAGCGGCTGACCGGACGGAAGAAGGAAACGTCGATGGCGACGGTGCCCAGTGTCTCCAACTCGATCACGGTGCGGCTGGAGGTCCCGGCCAGGGGCAACGCCGTCAGTGCGATCACCACGGCGGTCGAGTCCTCCGGCGGCTCGGTGACCGGCCTCGACGTCACCGCCTCCGGTCTGGAGGCCCTGCGGATCGACGTGACGGTGGCCGCGTCCTCGGTCGCGCACGGCGAGGAGATCGTCGAGAAGCTCCGCGCGATCGACGGCGTGTCGATCGGCAAGGTCTCGGACCGCACCTTCCTGATGCACCTCGGCGGCAAGATCGAGATGTCCTCGAAGCTCCCGATCCGCAACCGTGACGACCTGAGCATGATCTACACCCCCGGTGTCGCCCGGGTCTGCCTGGCGATCGCCGAGAACCCCGAGGACGCCCGCCGCCTCACCATCAAGCGCAACAGCGTCGCCGTGGTCACCGACGGCTCGGCGGTGCTGGGCCTGGGCAACATCGGCCCGGCCGCCGCGCTGCCGGTGATGGAGGGCAAGGCGGCCCTGTTCAAGCGCTTCGCCGGCATCGACGCCTGGCCGATCTGCCTGGACACCCAGGACACCGACGAGATCGTGGCCATCGTCAAGGCGATCGCCCCCGGCTTCGCCGGCATCAACCTGGAGGACATCTCCGCGCCGCGCTGCTTCGAGATCGAGGCCCGGCTGCGCGAGGCCCTGGACATCCCGGTCTTCCACGACGACCAGCACGGCACCGCGATCGTGGTGCTGGCGGCGCTCACCAACGCGCTCAAGGTGGTCGGCAAGGAGATCGGCGACATCCGGGTGGTGATGTCGGGCGCCGGCGCCGCCGGCACCGCGATCCTCAAGCTGCTGCTGGCGGCCGGTGTCGAGCACGCCACCGTCGCGGACGTCCGGGGCGTGGTCCACCAGGGCCGTGAGGACCTCAACGACTCGCTGCGCTGGATCGCCGAGCACACCAACCGCTCGGGCCGCACCGGCAGCCTCAAGGAGGCCGTGGCGGACGCCGACGTCTTCATCGGCGTCTCGGCCCCGAACGTGCTGGACGGCGACGACCTGGCCAGCATGGCCGAGGACGCGATCGTCTTCGCGCTGGCCAACCCGGACCCGGAGGTCGACCCGGCAATCGCCCGCCAGACCGCCGCGGTGGTCGCCACCGGCCGCAGCGACTTCCCGAACCAGATCAACAACGTCCTGGTCTTCCCGGGCGTCTTCCGCGGCCTGCTGGACGCCCAGAGCCGGACGGTCAACACCGAGATGATGATCGCCGCCGCCCGGGCGCTGGCCACCACCGTCGCGGACGACGAGCTGAACGCCAACTACATCATCCCGAGCGTCTTCCACAAGGACGTCGCCAAGACGGTGGCCGCCGCCGTCCGGGACGCCGCGCTGGCGGGCGCCCAGGAGGACCAGGCGCCGTCCCGGCCGACCCCGGGCATCGTCGGCACGCTCGACACCTCGTCCTTCCCCGTCTTCAAGCTCTGACGGCGGTACGTGACAGGTGTCGCGGATCGGTCAAATGACCGATTAGCGTCCTTACCCGCCCAAGGCCGCCCCGAACCCTTGCGACACAAGGGCGAGGGGCGTGTTTGGGCTTGTCGGGCCTAGGGCGTACGGTAGCCCTGCACGGGGCAGGCGTGTCCGACAAGTACGGAACGTCCCCCTGGTCTTCCGGCGCGTCGTCCCGACCGCCGCCCGCGCCCGGTCCGCCGGAGCCGACGGAGCGTCACACCTCCGGCGGGCGGGCGTTGTTCGGGGGGCACGGTCGGGGCCCGATTGGCTTTCTCGGGGCCGGTCGGGGCAGGATTCGTATCCAGGCAGGCAGACGGGCCTTCGACGGCACCAACGGCGGCACGGGGTTCGAACCCGCCCGCGACCACGCATTGCCTGAATGAGCACAGTGTGCGGACCTGCGGCCTATCCGGGTGCCCCCGGAGGGAGCACCGATGGGCCCCCGTACACCGCAAGCGAACAGACCACAGGAGTACACATGAACCGCAGTGAGCTGGTGGCCGCGCTGTCCGAGCGCGCCGAGGTGACCCGCAAGGACGCCGACGCCGTTCTGGCCGCCTTCGCCGAGATCGTCGGCGAGGTCGTCGCCAAGGGCGACGAGAAGGTCACCATCCCCGGTTTCCTGACCTTCGAGCGCACCCACCGCGCTGCCCGCACCGCCCGCAACCCGCAGACCGGTGAGCCGATCCAGATCGCGGCCGGCTACAGCGCCAAGGTGAGCGCGGGCTCCAAGCTCAAGGAAGCCGCCAAGGGCGCCTGAGCAACCCCTTGAACGCCGAGAGGCCGGGTTCCCTTCGGGGAGCCCGGCCTCTCGCCGTGCGGCTGGGCTCCCCGAAGGGAACCCGGCCGCACGGTCAGGCGGTGACCAGTCGCTCGCTGGGCAGCTCGACGTGGGCGCCGAGGTCGCGCAGCTTCTCCATGAAGTTCTCGTAACCGCGGTTGATCAGGTCGATGCCGTGCACGGTCGAGGTGCCCTCGGCCGCCAGCGCCGCGATCAGGTACGAGAAGCCGCCGCGCAGGTCCGGGATGACCAGCTCGGAGCCGATCAGCTTGGACGGGCCGGAGACGACCGCGGAGTGCAGGAAGTTGCGGGCGCCGAAGCGGCACGGGGTGGCGCCCAGGCACTCGCGGTAGAGCTGGATGTGGGCACCCATCTGGTTCAGCGCCCCGGTGAAGCCCAGCCGCGACTCGTACACCGTCTCGTGCACGATGGACAGGCCGGTCGCCTGGGTCAGCGCGACGACCAGTGGCTGCTGCCAGTCGGTCTGGAAGCCGGGGTGCACGTCGGTCTCCAGGGCGATCGCCTTGAGCTCGCCGCCCGGGTGCCAGAACCGGATGCCCTCGTCGTCCACCTCGAAGGCGCCACCGACCTTCCGGAAGGTGTTGAGGAAGGTCATCATCTCCAGCTGGCGGGCGCCGCGGACGTAGATGTCGCCCCTGGTGGCAAGCGCCGCGCAGGCCCAGGAGGCGGACTCCAGACGGTCCGGCAGGGCGCGGTGGTTGTAGCCGGAGAGCTCGTCCACACCGGTGATCAGGATGGTCCGGTCGGTGCCCATGGTGATGATCGCGCCCATCTTCTGCAGCACGCAGATGAGGTCGACGATCTCCGGCTCGACGGCCGCGTTGCGCAGCTCGGTGACGCCCTCGCACAGGACGGCGGTGAGCAGCACCTGCTCGGTCGCGCCGACCGACGGGTAGGGCAGCTCGATCCGGGTGCCGCGCAGGCGCTGCGGGGCCACCAGGTAGGTGCCCTGCGGGTGCTTCTCGATGCTGGCACCGAACTGGCGCAGCACCTCGAAGTGGAAGTCGACCGGGCGGCCGCCGATGTCGCAGCCGCCGAGGCCGGGGATGAAGGCGTGGCCGAGGCGGTGCAGCAGCGGGCCGCAGAAGAGGATCGGGATGCGCGAGGAGCCGGCGTGCGCGTCGATGTCGGCGACGTTGGCGCTCTCCACGTGGGACGGGTCGAGGATCAGCTCGCCCTCCTCGTCGCCGGTGCGCACGGTCACCCCGTGCAGCTGGAGCAGACCGCGGACCACCTTGACGTCGCGGATGTCCGGGACGTTGCGCAGTCTGCTGGGGCCCTGCCCGAGGAGGGCGGCGACCATGGCCTTGGGGACCAGGTTCTTCGCACCGCGGACGCGGATCTCGCCTTCGAGCGGGTTTCCGCCGTGGACCAGCAGGACGTCGTCGGTCATCGTTCTCGCAATCCGGGGTGCCAGAGGAGTGGGTGCGGCTCCGGGGAGGGAACCGGGCGGTGGACCGGTCGTACGGGCGCGCTCGGGCCCCCGGTGTGACCGAGTCGGCACCGTATAAGGGCGTCCACCATCAGTAGATGGTAGTAGGCGTATCGGTGGTTCCCGTGTGCCTCTCCCGTGATGGTGCTCTCTCGGGGTGGCGTTCCGCCCGCCGATACGTCCGTACGGGTGTTCGTGCGGGTGTCGGGACGGTGTCGGTGCGGGTTCCGGTGCGGCGCCCGCGGGGGTGTCGGTGGGGGTGTCGGGACGGGTGTCGGTGGAGGTGTTCGCGTCGGGTGGTGAAGCTTCGTCGGCGGGCTTCGCGTCGAGGTGTCCGGCCCCGGTGGTTCTGCGGGATCATGTGAGACATGACGGCGGCCCATACGCGCGGAGGCCGGTCGCACACCGGCCGACTGCTCGTCGCGACTCCCGTGCTCACCGACCCGAACTTCGCCCGGGCGGTGGTGCTCCTCCTCGACCACGACGCCGAGGGGGCGCTCGGTGTCGTCCTCAACCGGCCGACGCCGGTGGAGGTGGGCAGCGTACTGGACGGCTGGGGCGGCCTGGTCGGCCACCCGGCCGTGGTGTTCCAGGGCGGCCCGGTGGCGCTGGACTCGGCGCTCGGCCTGGCGGTGGCACCGGGGGAGCCGGAGAACGTCGAGCCGCTCGGCTGGCGACGGGTGCACGGGGCGATCGGCCTGGTGGACCTGGAGGCGCCGCCCGAGGTGCTGGCCGGCGAGCTCGGAGGCCTGCGGATCTTCGCCGGGTACGCGGGCTGGTCGCCGGGGCAGTTGGAGTCGGAGCTCGGCAGCGGCGCCTGGTACCTGGTCGACTGCGAGCCGGGGGACATCTCCAGCCCCGAGCCCGAGCGGCTCTGGCGCGCCGTACTGCGCCGCCAGCGCGGCCCGTTGGCGCTGCTGGCGACGTACCCGGACGACCCCACGCTGAACTGACCGTCGAAGCGGTCGGGGGCCCGCCCGCGAGCACCCCGCCGGCCCGGTGGGCGGCGCCGCCGGCCGGACACTGGCCCGGTTTCCCGGGGCGCCCATAGACTTGGCACCCATGAGCACTCTTGAGCCCGAGCGCGGCCTCGGCACCGGCACCCTGGTCGAGCCCGTCCCGCAGGTGTCCCACGGGGACGGCGACCACGAGCGCTTCGCGCACTATGTCCAGAAGGACAAGATCATGGAGAGCGCGCTCTCGGGGTCTCCCGTGGTGGCGCTCTGCGGCAAGGTCTGGGTACCCGGACGCGACCCGAAGAAGTACCCGGTCTGCCCGATGTGCAAGGAGATCTACGACGGCATCGGCAAGCCGCAGGACGGCAAGGGCGGCGACGACAAGTAGCCCGGTCCGGGCCGGACGGCTCCGCCCGGCGCGGTTGAGCACGGGGCGGTTCCGCACGGCGCCGCTCGCCACCGCTGCGTTCTGCGCCGCTGCGTTCCGCACCGCGCCGTTTTGCACCGCACCGTTTTGCACTGTGCCGCATTGCGCGGAGTGGTCTATGCCAGTTCGCCCGCCCGGGGGCAGGATGGCGGAATGGACCTCATTCCCGCCCCCTTGAGTTCCGTCCGCCTCCAGGACCAGGACTTCCCCCTCGACCGCAGCACCACCCTGACCGCGCCGCCGGCGCTGGCCGGCGCCGAGCGGTGGCTGCGCACCGCGCTGACCGCCGCCACCGGACTGCCGCTCGGCCCGGGGCGGTCCGGCGAGGGCATCGAACTGGTCCACGACGAGACGCTGGCCGGTGAGGCGTACCGGCTCTCGGTGCGCCCCGGCCGCGTCGTGGTCACCGCCGGCGGCCCGGCCGGCGCGCTCTGGGGTGCCCAGACCCTGCGCCGGCTGCTCGGCCCGGACGCCTACCGCCGGGCCCCGCTGCGCGCCACCGGGTGGGTACTGCCCGGCGTCGACATCGAGGACGCCCCCCGCTTCGGCTGGCGCGGCGCGCTGCTGGACGTCGCCCGGCACTTCCTGCCCAAGGCCGACGTCCTGCGCTTCATCGACCAGCTCTCCGCGCACAAGCTCAACGTGCTCCATCTGCACCTGACCGACGACCAGGGCTGGCGGGTGGAGATCAAGCGCTACCCGAAGCTCACCGAGCTGGCCTCCTGGCGCGAGCGCTCGATGGTCGGCTACCGGTCCGGCCAGCGCCGCGACGACCGCCCGCACGGCGGCTTCTACACCCAGGACGACCTGCGCGAGATCGTCGCGTACGCCGCCGAACGGGCGATCACCGTCGTACCGGAGATCGACCTGCCGGGGCACTCCCAGGCCGCCATCTCCGCATACCCCGAACTGGGCAACACCGACGTGGTGGACACCGCGGCCCTGGGCGTGTGGACCGACTGGGGGGTGAGCCACAACGTGCTCAACCCCTCCGAGGGCACCGTCCGCTTCTTCGAGGGGGTGCTGGAGGAGGTCCTGGAGCTCTTCCCGTCCGAGTTCGTCCACCTGGGCGGCGACGAGTGCCCGAAGGAGCAGTGGAAGGACAGCGCCGCGGCCCAGGAGCGGATCCGGGAGCTCGGCCTGAGCAACGAGGACGAGCTGCAGAGCTGGGTGATCCGGCACTTCGACCGCTGGCTGGCCGAGCGCGGGCGCCGTCTGATCGGCTGGGACGAGATCCTGGAGGGCGGACTCGCGCCCGGTGCGGCGGTGTCCTCCTGGCGTGGTTACGGGGGCGGGATCGCCGCCGCGCAGGCCGGGCACGACGTGGTGATGTGCCCCGAGCAGCACGTCTACCTGGACCACCGGCAGGCCCCGGGGGCGGAGGAGCCGATCCCGGTCGGCTTCGTCCGCACGCTGGAGGACGTGTACCGCTTCGAGCCGGTGCCGGCGCAGCTCGACGAGGTCGCGGCCCGCCGGGTGATCGGCACCCAGGCCAATCTGTGGAGCGAGTTCATGGACAGCGCCCGGGACGTCGACTACCGGGCCTTCCCCCGGCTGGCGGCCTTCTCGGAGGTGGCCTGGTCGGCGCTGCCCACGGATCCGGCCGAGCGCGACTACGCGGGCTTCGAGCGCCGGATGGAGTCCCACCGGGCCGTCCTGGACGCGCTCGGCGTCGAGTACCGGCCGGTCGACGGTCCGCACCCCTGGCAGCGCCGCCCCGGGGTGGCCGGCCGCCCGATCGAGGGCCCGCCGCCGGCACTCTGACCGGGACCGGCGCCCGGTCGCGACAGCGCCCGGGAACTTCTGAGTGGTCATCCGACGTCAAGAACAGATGAACATCTGCTCCGGTCCGACCCGGGCCGGAGCAGATACCGCCCGGTATCCGTCCCAATCGGGCAGTTCCGTTCGCCCGTCCCGAAATGATCATCGAGCATTGTGTGCCAGAGTTGCCCAACCCGGCCCGATCGCCCGTACCCTACGGGCCAGGCCGGGCTGCCGACGCGGACACCCCGGCCGAGGGCCGCGGGCGGCAGGCGATCGATGAGCAAGTGGAGCACGGTGGGACCCAGGTGAACCGGACGATCATGCTGCCGGCCTCCCTCGACGAGGCCGTCGACGCGCTGGCCGCCACCCCGGCCGCGGTGCCGGTGGCCGGCGCCACCGACCTGATGGAGGCCGTCAACGCCGGGCGGTTGCGCCCGGCCGCCCTGATCGGCCTCGGCCGGATCACCGAACTGCGCGGCTGGCGCTACGAGGACGGCGGCACCGCCGTCCTCGGCGCCGGACTCACCCACGCCCGGATGGACCGCCCCGACTTCGCGGCCCTGATCCCCGCCCTCGCCGACGCCGCCCGGACCGCGGGCCCCCCGCAGGTCCGCAACGTCGGCACCCTGGGCGGCAACATCGTCACCGCCTCCCCGGCCGGCGACACCCTCCCGGTGCTGGCCGCGCTGGAAGCCACCGCGACCCTCGCCCGGGCCGGCGCCACCCGCGAGGTCCCGGTCAGCCACCTGCTCACCGGCCTCGACCCGCTGCGCCCCGGTGAACTGCTCACCTGGGTGCGCGTCCCGCTGCTGCACGCCCCGCAGGTCTTCCTCAAGGCCACCGGACGCAGCGGCCCGGCCCGCGCCACCGCCTCCGTCGCGCTCGTCCTCGACCCCGCCCGGCGCGCCGTGCGCTGCGCCGTCGGTGCCGTCGCCCCCGTGCCGCTGCGCCCGCTGGAGGCCGAGGCCTGGGTGGCGGGCTGCATCGACTGGGACGGCAGCCGCGAGATCGACCCCACCGCGACGGCCGCCTTCGGCGAGTACGTGGCCGCCGCCTGCGTACCCGACAGCTACGGCGCCGAGGGCGCCTGGGAGGCCGTGACCGAGGGGCCGAGCGCGGCCGCCGTTCGGCTGCGGCGTACCGTATCGGTGCTGGCCCGCCGGGCACTGGGAAGGGCGCTGAAGTGACCACTGACCCCATCGGAACCCTCGACGTCGGCCCGCTCGACCACGCGCCGCAGGTGAGTCGCGAGCTGCGCCCCTGCGCCTCGTACACGCTGCGGGTCAACGGTTTCGAACGGCCCGTCACCGACGCCTGGATCGGCGAGAGCCTGCTCTACGTGCTGCGCGAGCGGCTCGGACTGGCCGGCGCCAAGGACGGCTGCGAGCAGGGCGAGTGCGGTGCCTGCTCGGTCCAGGTGGACGGCCAGCTGGTCGCCGGCTGCCTGGTGCCCGCCGCGCTGGCCGCGGACAGCGAGATCAACACCGTCGAGGGCCTGTCGGCCGGCGGCGGCGCCAGCGAGGTCCAGCAGGCGCTGGCCGAGTCCGGCGCGGTCCAGTGCGGCTACTGCACGCCCGGCATGGCGATGGCCGTGCACGACCTCCTCCAGCGCAACCACCGGCCCACCGAGGTCGAGGCCCGGCAGGCGCTCTGCGGCAACCTCTGCCGCTGCACCGGCTACCGGGGCGTGCTGGCCGCGGTGCAGAGCGTCGCCGACGCCCGCGCACACGAGGCCGAGGAGGCGGAGGAGGCGCACGCGGCCGCCGCCGAGGCGCCCGCTCCGGCCGGCGAGACCCCCGAGGCCGGGGCACCGGTGCCGCCGCCGGCGCACGAGCAGGCCGCCGAGCTGCCGGTCTACACCGACGCCGACGCCTGGATCGAGCACGTCCCGCAGCCGCCGGCCGAGGAGCCCCCGGCCACCGGCGGGACGGGCCTGACCGTCGGCCTGCCGTACGGCACCCCCGACGGCCAGGGCGGCTACGACACCGGCGTGTACGACACCGCGGTCCTCCCGCTCGTCCCGGGCATCCCCGCCCAGGGCGGCGAGGGACAGGGCTACTACCCGCCGCAGGGCTACCCCGAGCAGCAGCCGTACCAGGGCGCCCCCGAGCACGGCGGCTACCTGCCCGGCTACCCGGACGGGGGCTACCCGCCGCAGTCCGGCTACGACACCTCGCCGTACGACGGCCCGGTCTACGAGCCGACCCCCGCGCACGGCATCCCCGTACCCGGCAACGGTTTCGACGGCGCGGCCTTCGAAGGCCCGGCCTTCGCCGGGGCCGGCTTCGACGGCACGCCCGCCCACGGCACGCCGTACGTCCCCACGCCCCCGCACGGGGTCCCGGTCGAGGGCGCCGCCCCCGCCGGCGTCCCGTACGGCGCCACCCCCGCCCACGGCATCCGGCTCCCCGAGGACGACCACGCATCATGACGTCGCCTACCGACATCGGCGCAGCACCCCAGCAGGACGGTGACGAGGGCGGCGCACGGGAGCCGTTCGGGCTGGGCAGCTCCCCGCTGCGCAGCGACGCCCTGCCGAAGGCACTCGGCATCTACCCGTACGCCGCCGACCTCTGGGCCGAGGGCCTGCTCTGGGGCGCGGTACTGCGCTCGCCGCACCCGCACGCCCGCATCAAGGGCATCGACACCTCGGCCGCGCTCGCCCTGCCGGGCGTGCACGCGGTGGTCACCTCCGCGGACCTGCCGGCCGGCCCGGACGGCACCCCCGACGGCGCCCCGGCCGGGCCGATCGTCGCCGACCGGCCGATCCTGGCCGCGGGCGTGGTGCGCCACCACGGCGAGCCGGTCGCCGCGGTCGCCGCCGACCACCCCGACACCGCCCGGCTGGCGGTCGGTCTGATCACCGTCGAGTACGAGCCCCTGGAGGCGGTGACCGACCCCGAGCAGGCCTTCACCGCCGGCCCGCTGCACCCGGACGGCAACCTCTTCCGGCACCTGCCGCTGCGCACCGGTGACCCCGACGCGGCCGGCGAGGTCATCGTCGAGGGCCTCTACCAGGTCGGCCGCCAGGACCCGGCGCCGCTCGGTGCCGAGGCGGGCCTGGCCGTGCCGCGCCCGGACGGCGGGGTCGAACTGCACCTGTCGTCCACCGACCCGCACGGCGACCGCGACCGCACCGCCGCCTGCCTCGGCCTGGAGCCGGACCGGGTCCGGCTGGTGGTCACCGGCGTGCCCGGCGCGACCTCGGACCGCGAGGACCTCTCCTTCCAGGTCACCCTGGCGCTGCTGGCGCTGCGCACCGGCCGCCCGGTGAAGATGACCCTCACCCGCGAGGAGTCGTTCCACACCCACACCTCCCGCCACCCGGCGCTGCTGCGCTACCGTCACCACGCCGACGCCGAGGGCAGGCTGGTCAAGGTGGAGGCGCAGATCCTGCTGGACGGAGGGGCCTACGCCGACGTCTCGGCCGAGGCGCTGGCCGCCGCCACCGCCTTCTCGGTCGGCCCCTACGTCTGCCCGAACGTCTTCGTGGACGCCTGGGCGGTGCGCACCAACAACCCGCCGGCCGGTCGGATGCGCGGCGAGGGCGCCCTGCAGGCCTGCTTCGCCTACGAGTCGCAGCTGGACCAGCTGGCCGCCCGGGTCGGGGTGGACCCGCTGGAGATCCGCCGGCGCAACGCGATGGCGACCGGCGACCCGATGCCCACCGGACAGGCCGTCACCTGCCCCGCGCCGGTGGCCGCACTGCTGGACGCCCTCGCCGAAGAGCCGCTGCCGGCGCTGCCGGTGGACGATCCGGACGCCGAGTGGCTGCTGCCGGGCGGGCCCGGCGGCGCCGGCGACCCGGCGGCCGTGCGGCGCGGGATCGGCTACGCCGTCGGCATGGTGCACATGCTGGGCGCCGAGGGCGAGGACGAGGTCTCCACCGCGACGGTGCGGGTCAGCGGTGACCACGCCACGGTGATCTGCGCGGCCGTCGACTCCGGCCAGGGCTTCGCCACCCTGGCCCGGCAGATCGTGCAGTCGGTGCTGGGGGTGGGCGAGGTCTACATCGCGCCGGCCGACAGCGACCAGTCGATCGCCGGGCCCGCCGCCCGCGGCCGGCACACCTGGGTCTCCGGCGGCGCGGTCGAGCGGGCCGCGCTGATGGTCCGCCACCAGCTGCTCCAGCCGATCGCCGCCAACTTCGGGATGTCGGTGGAGCTGCTGCAGATCTCCGACGGCAAGATCACCTCCTACGACGGCGTGCTCGGCATGCCGGTCGCCGAGGCGCTGGAGGGCAAGGAGCTCTGGGCCACCGCGCAGTGCCGTCCGCACCCGACCGAGCCGCTGGACGAGGCCGGACACGGTGACGCCTTCGTCTCCATCGCGTTCTGCGCGATGCGCGCGGTGGTGGACGTGGACATCGAGCTGGGCGCGGTGCGGGTGGTGGACGTGACGGTGGCCCAGGACGTCGGCCGGGCGCTCAACCCGCGCCAGATCGAGGACCGGATCGAGGCGGGGGTGGCCCAGGGGGTCGGCCTGGCCCTGTTGGAGGACCTGCGCACCGAGGGCGGCCTGCTGCAGAACCCCTCGCTCACCGGTTACCGCCTGCCGACCGCCCTGGACACCCCCGAGGTCCGGATCGCCGCCCTGGTCGAGGAGCGCGACGTGGTCGCCACCTTCGGCGCCAAGGCGGTCAGCGCGGCTCCCGCGGTGGTGGCCCCGGCCGCCGTCGCGGCCGCCGTCCGGGCCGCGACCGGCCTGCCCGTCGGGCGGCTGCCGATCCGGCCCGAGGACGCGGTGACGGCCTGACGGCTGCGCGACACACGGTGTTACTCAGGGTGATGGGCGCACTGGTCGGCGCGACGGCTGATCTGGGGCGCCCAGCCCGACTTTGACCTGCGAGAACTTCGGAGCGTCACGACCGTTGACGATCGAGGGCTTGTTGGCCTGTCACGGCGATTCATATACTCACAGTGGTCGATCAGTGTGGGCGGCCACGGCACACAGCGCCGCGCCGGCTTTCCGCAGTGGATGTGCGAAGCGGCGTGGGCGGGGATCCGTCGGCTGGGATGCCGTCACCGGACCAGCTGCTGACCGATGACCCGGCATGTCCGAGGAGCGCCGCCTTTCGTGACGCTCCGTCCGCTCGGCGAAAGGAACGCCGACATGCGTACCCGCATCCGCGCCCTGCTCGTGATGCTGCTGGGAGTCTTCGCCCTCACCGTCGGCACGGTCGGCCCCGCACTGGCGATCAGCCCGCACTTCCAGAGCGCCACAACCACCGGCGTCAACAGCAACGGCGGCTTGACCGTCACGTTCACGGAGGCCGGTCTCGGCAACAACGCGAACATCGACTACACGGCGTCCGCCGACGCCAATGCCACCTACGCCTGTCTGAACGGGGGCGGCAACCACCCGCAGGCGGCGAACAAGCAGAGCAGCACCGGAACCGTCACCGCGTCGGGCAGCTTCAAGTCCGACAAGAACGGCAGCCTCACCGGCTCCCTGGTCGTGAACCCGCCGGCCAGCACGCTCACCTGCCCCAAGGGTCAGAAGTTCGTCCTGGCCAGTGTCAGCTACAGCAACGTGACCATCACGGACGTCACGCACAACGTGAGCGAGCCCGTCACCGGCGGACCGCTCACCCGGGTCTTCTTCGTCGTGTGACCGAAAACCCCGGAATATTCTGAAAACGCCGACGGCAGAAAACGGCGATGGAATTCGCCGTCTTCTGTCGTCGGTACGCGTGGAGGCCATGACGGGAATCGAACCCGTGTAAACCGCTTTGCAGGCGGTTCCCTCAACCACTCGGGCACACGGCCATGGGGGAGCTGTACTGCGGGTGCGCTCAGGCGCAGCGGCAACAGCGACAGGCGCGACGACACCGGGGAGCGGGGGCGCAGGTGCGGAGGGCCGCGAGGGTCGCCGTCTTCCTGTCCATTGCCGACTCCTGTCGTCGTTCGCCGTGTTGGTGAATTCATCTTGGCGGAATGGCTGGGGGAGCGTCAATATCCGTTTGTAAATTCTGTATGGCGGGTCGTGCTACGGTCGAAGAAGGTGGCCTTTTCCGGCCGCCCCGGACGAGCGCGTCGTACCCGGTGACGACAAGACGGCGCAGCACAGCGGCAACCCGGCCGCTGCCGACTGCGGAGGTCCCTCGTCATGGCCTGGCTCGTTCTGATCGTTTCCGGCGTCCTGGAGACCGCCTGGGCGGTGTCCCTGGAGTCGTCCAAGGGCTTCTCCCGGCTCGTTCCCACGATCGTCTTCGGCGTCACGCTGGCGCTCAGCATGGGCGGTCTGGCGTACGCGATGCGGTCCGTCCCGATCGGCACCGGCTACGCGGTCTGGGTCGGCATCGGCGCGGTCGGTACGGCGCTGTACGGAATGGCGGTCCTGGGGGACGCGGTCACGGCGGCCCGGATCGGCTGCCTGCTGCTGATCGTCTCCGGTGTGGTGGGTCTCAAGGTGCTGCACTGAAGCCGGTCCTAGGCCCTGCGCAGTAGACGATCAGGGCCTCGGGTCAGGGGTCATGTCGCCCGACGGGTCTTACGATGCTACGTATGACCACAGCCTCCCCCACCTCGGTCGATTCCGCCCCGACACCCCCCGACGAGACCGACCCCGGTGGCGGAGTGCTCACCGGCCGCTACCGGCCGCTGACCCTGGGGATCGTCTCCGTGGTCCTGCTGCTCGCCTTCGAGGCGACGGCCGTCAACACCGCGATGCCGGTGGCGGCCCGGCAGCTGGACGGGCTCCAGCTGTACGCCTTCGCCTTCTCCGGCTACTTCACCACCACGCTGTTCGCCCTGGTCGTCTCCGGCCAGTGGTGCGACCGCAGGGGCCCGCTGCAACCGCTCTTCACCGGCATCGCGGTGTTCGGCGCGGGCCTGGTGGTGGCCGGGGCGGCCCCCGGGATGTGGGTCTTCGTGGCCGGCCGGGCGATCCAGGGCCTGGGCGGCGGCCTGGTGATCGTGGCGCTGTACGTGGTGGTCGGCCGGGCCTATCCGGAGCGGCTGCGGCCGGCCGTGTTCGCGGCCTTCTCCTCGGCCTGGGTGCTGCCCTCGATCGTCGGCCCGGTGGTGGCCGGGGCCGTCACCGACCACCTGGGCTGGCGCTGGGTGTTCCTCGCCGTCCCGGTGCTGATCCTGCTGCCGCTCGCGGTGATGGGGCCGGCGCTGCGCCGCTCCGAGAGGGAGCAGCCGGTGCCGAAGGGCGCGGAGTTCGACCGCCGTCGCACGCGGCTGGCCGCGATGGCCGCGCTCGGCGCCGGTCTGCTGCAGTACGCCGGCCAGCGGCTCGACCTGGTCGGGCTGGTCCCGGCGCTCGCGGGGGCGGCGTTGCTGGTGCCCGCCGTCCTGGGGCTGCTGCCGGTCGGGACGCTGCGTGCCGCGCGCGGGCTGCCGACGGTGATCCTGCTGCGCGGAGTGGCCGCGGGGGCGTTCTTCGCGGCGGAGGCGTTCATCCCGCTGATGATGGTCACCCAGCGCGGCCTGTCGCCGACGCTGGCCGGCCTGACGCTGACCAGCGGCGGCCTCTCCTGGGCGCTGGGCTCCTGGCTGCAGGGCCGGCCCGGCGCGGAGCGGTACCGGGAGGCGATGATCCGGTGGGGCTTCCTGCTGACGGCGGCGGCGATCGCGGGGGCGGCGCTGGTACTCGTCCCGGCGGTGCCGGCCTGGGTGACGGCGACGGCCTGGGGCGTCGGCGGGATCGGCATGGGTCTGACGGTGGCGAGTATCAGCGTGCTGATGATGAAGCTGTCCGCGCCGGAGGACGCCGGGGCCAACTCGGCCTCGCTGCAGATGAGCGACGCGCTCGGCAACGTGCTGCTGGTGGGCCTGTCCGGGGTGCTGTTCTCGGCGCTGGGCGGCGGCTCGGTGGCCGCCGCCCACGGGGGCGGCGAGGGCACCGGCTCGGCCGGCGCGTTCGCGGCGATCTTCGTGACGATGGCGGGCGTGGCGCTGGTGGGAGCCCTGGTCTCCGGCCGGGTGCGGAAGGCGTAGCGCCCTCCCGGACGGTCAGCCGGTGGCGGCCGCCGGTGCGGGGGAGCCGAGGAAGGTCTCCCAGCCCCCGGCCGGTGCCTGGCCGACGGCGAGGCCCTGCAGCTTGCGCAGCACCGCCGGGTCCTGCGCGTCGAGCCAGTCGACCAGCTGGCGGAAGGAGACCAGCCGCACCTCGGGCTTGCCGGCGATGGCCTTGAGCACGTCCTCGACGGCGTTCATGTAGATGCCGCCGTTCCACTGCTCGAAGTGGTTGCCGATGACGAACGGCGCCCGGTTGGTGGTGTAGGCGCGCTCGAAGCCCATCAGGTAGGAGTCCCTGGCCTGGGTCTGGTACGCCGCGTGCAGGGCGGGGTCGGCCTTGGTGTTGCTGCCGGACTGGTTGAACATGATGTTGTAGTCCATCGACAGCACCTGGAAGGTGTGCCCGGGGAAGGGGATGGACTGCAGCGGGAGGTCCCAGAGCGCCCCGCCCTGGATCTTCTGCGGCCAGATCTGCGTCCCGTTGCCGCTGCTGTCGTAGCGCCAGCCGCGCTTGACGGCGGTCGGCAGCAGGTTGCGCTGGCCCTCCAGACAGGGGGTGCGGCTGCCGATCAGTTCCTTGCGGTAGTCGAAGGGCAGGGCCGGTAGGTCGCTGAAGCCGGTGGTGGTCTTCCAGGTGGTGACGAAGTCCATCGCCTGCTGGATCTCGCTGTCCCACTCCTCCGGCGACCACTTGCCGACGCCGGTGGCGCCGCAGAAGTGCCCGTTGAAATGGGTGCCGATCTCGTGCCCCTCCAGCCAGGCCGCGTGCAGGTTCTCCAGGGTGTCGTGGATGTGCTGGTCCGACAGGTAGCCGATGTCGGAGGCGCCGACCTTGTGCTGCGGCGGACGGTAGAGGTCCTTCTTGGCCTCGGGCAGCAGGTAGAGGCCGCTCAGGAAGAAGGTCATCGACGCGTTGTGCTCCTGCGCCAGCCGGCGGAACCGGCGGAACAGACCGTTGTCCAGTTCGCCGGCGCCGTCCCAGGAGAAGACCACGAACTGCGGCGGGCGCTCGCCGAGCTTCAGCGGCTCGGCGGTGGGCTGGTTCGGCTGCGGGCCGGTGTCCGAGGTGGAGCCGTCGCCGATCATGGTGGCGGGTGGCTTGGGGGGTGCGGAGCCCGGGGCGGCGTGGTCCGCCGCCGGGCCGGCCGGTACCGGGACCGGGGCCTGCGCCTGCTCTCCGCCGGCCCCGCCGTTGGCGCCGCAGCCGGCCGCGAGGGTGGCTGCGGTCGCGGCACCGGCGGCCAGTAGGGTGCGGCGGGAGAGAGCGTCCATGGTCACTCCGTTCATGGGACATGCGGCAGGCGTGGAGACAGTCCGGTCGGACAAGTGCGGTGATAGGCCTGTGAACGGGGTCAGCATGGCATGCGAACACGATCGGTCGGTGATCCACCACGAACGGTCGCAAGTGATCGCCCGATTGGTGCAACCGGACAGGTGTCCGAGACTATCGATGGTCATGCGGGGCGACTCGCGAGCGCTCCTCCCGGTGGATCCTGGTCTCTCCCGGTGGTCGCCCGCCTACTCGGAGCACGAATCGGCTAGCTAGCCCTGCCGATCGGGGGGTTCCGGTAGGACCATCGTATTGACGTGCCTTAAGGTCCAATCCGGTTGAATTGTTCCCAGGGAACTTCCAGGAACGAGCACGTTGTCAGCAGAGGGGAGCGCCGGGTGGGCGCCCAAGAGAGCAGGAGCCCGTGGCCGGGCACCCTGGCGGTCGGCGCCGCAGTCGTCCTGGGCGCCTGGCTGCTGCACGACGGAGGCCACGCCGCACTGCCCCCGGCACCCGGTTCGGGTCAGTACCTCTCCGGCTTCGCCCCGGTCTCCGTCGTTCCCCCGCTCGGCCCCTCCGCCCCGACCAGGATCAGGATCCCCGCCGTCAAACTCGACGCCCCCGTCACCGGCCTCGGCCTGGACGGCGACGGGCGCCTCCAGACGCCCCCGGCCGCCGACCGCAACCTGGCCGGCTGGTACCGCGGCGGTGCCACCCCCGGGCAGCGCGGCACCGCGATCCTCGCGGGACACGTCGACAACAAGAGCGGGCCCGCCGTCTTCTATCATCTGGGCGCGCTGCACCGCGGCGACCGGATCGAGATCGCCCGTGAGGACGGCGCCACCGCGGTCTACCAGCTCTACGCCATCGAAGTGCACGACCGAAAGGACTTCCCGGACGACCGGGTGTACCGCCAGGCCGCCGACGCCCAGCTCCGGGTGATCACGTGCGGCGGCGGGTACAGCGAGGAACACGGCTACCAGGGAAACGTGGTCGCCTACGGATTCCTGGCCGACACCACCCGGCCGGGGACACGTACATGACCACCGCTCCGCTCGCCGTCTCCTGGAACCCGATCGACTGGCCGCTGACGCACGGCCCGATCCCGCTCGCCGTGCTCGCCGCCGGCTGGGGCTCCCTGCTCCTGCTCGCCCTGGCCCGCGGCCGGACGTGGTGGAACCGCCGCCTGCCCGCCGCCCTGGTCAGCGCCGCCGCGCTCAGCCTGGCGCTGGACGTCGTCGTGGACGACTGGTGGCACCCCTTCCCCGAGGGGCTGCCCCGCTACGTCACCTGGTGGATCGCCGTCGCGCTGCTCGGGCTCTGCCTGGCCGGCTACCGGATGCCGCGGCTCTCCCGGCGGGGCAAGCTGCTGGCGGTCGTCGCCGGGGCACTGGTGCTGCTGATGGCCTCCTCGCAGGTCAACCGCGGCTTCGGCCAGTACCCCAGCGGCCGGGTCATGCTCGCGCCCTGGCTCTCCAAGACCCAGGAGCTGACCACCGGGAAGGACCCCCACACGGTGAGCCCGCCGCCCGGCAAGGTCCTCGCCGACGTCTGGCAGGCCCCGCCCGGGCTGCCCGCCAAGGGCACCGTCTCCATCGAGCCGATCCCGGGCGCCAAGTCCGGATTCAAGGCCCGTGACGCGTACATCTACCTGCCGCCCGCCTACCAGGCGAGCCCGCGCCCGCTCCTGCCGGTGGTGGTCCTCGTCACCGGCCAGCCCGGCAACCCGGGCGACTGGGTGCTCGGCGGCCAGGTGAACGAGGCGCTGGACGCCTTCGCCGCCGAGCACCAGGGCCTGGCCCCGATCGTGGTGATGCCCGACCAGCTCGGCTCGATCTGGAACAACACGCTCTGCATGGACTCCAAGCTGGGCAACGTGCAGACCTACCTGGCCGAGGACGTCCCGAACTGGGTGCACCAGCACCTCCAGGCCGCCAAGGGCCGCGGTTCCTGGTCGATCGGCGGTGCCTCGATGGGCGGCACCTGCGCGCTCCAGCTGGCCGTCAACGCCCCCGAGGTCTACGGCTCGTTCCTCGACATGTCCGGGCAGGACGAGCCCACCCTGGGCACCCGCGAGCAGACCGTCGCCGCGGCCTTCGACGGCGACGGGGCCAAGTTCGACGCCGTCGACCCGCTGCAGGTGATGAGCCGCAAGCGGTTCCCCGACACCGCCGCGGCGATCGTCGTCGGCCGCACCGACGGCGAGTTCCGCCCGCAACAGGAGAAGGTCTACCAGGCCGTGCAGAACGCCGGGATGAAGGCGAGGTTCGATCTGATGCCGGGTGGGCACGGTTGGGTGGTGTTCCGGCCCGGCATCGTCGACCAGCTGCCGTGGCTGGCCCAGCAGACGGGGTTGATCCGGTGATCCGGCTCGGTACGGCCCCGGCCCTGGTCGCCACCCGCGAACGCGACCTCGGTGTCGACCCGGTCCCGGTGGCGACCGCCCCCGAGCCGTCCCCCCGGCCGGGCCGGCAGGCCCTCACCGGGCTCGCCGCCCGGCTGCGCGCCGCGCCGCTGACCCTCGTGCTGCTCGGTCTGCTCTGGGCGGTCGGCGCCGCCACCGCCAGCCTGGCCCACGGCCCCTCCCGGGCCCTGCTGGCCCAGGTCGGCGTGGGCCTGCCCACCCTCGGCGAGGGCCGCTGGTGGACGCCGGTCACCTCCCTGTTCTGGTGTTCCAGCGCGGGCTCGTACGTCTTCACCAG
The DNA here is from genome assembly GCF_040655255.1 of Kitasatospora sp. NPDC050463. Classification (NCBI taxonomy): domain Bacteria; kingdom Bacillati; phylum Actinomycetota; class Actinomycetes; order Kitasatosporales; family Streptomycetaceae; genus Kitasatospora; species Kitasatospora sp. NPDC050463. The sequence continues at coordinate 169,691 of NZ_JBFAJO010000006.1, read as the reverse complement.
CCTGCTGCTGCTCCTGGTCGGGCCGGCCGCCGAGAGCCGGCTCGGACGGTGGCGGACCCTGCTGGTGCTGGTCGGCGGGCAGGTCCTGGGCACCCTGCTCGGCACCGGACTGGTCGCCTTCGGCGCGCGGGCCGGCGAGCAGTGGACGGCCGCCGTCGCCGACCAGACCGCCGTCGGCCCGGGCGTCGGCCTGTTCGCGCTGGCCGGAATGCTCGGCTACCGCCTCAGCGTGCTCTGGCGCCGCCGGCTGCACCTGCTGGTGGTGCTCGTCCCGCTGGTGATGACGCTCTACGTCGGCCATCTGCAGAGCGTCCAGCGGTGCGCCGGCGCGCTGCTCGGCCTCGGCATCGGCGCGCTGCTCGCCCGGGGCCGGTGGCAGCTGCGCCCGCACCGCTCCTCGCACACCGAGACCCGCGTGCTGGTCGCGCTCTGCCTGGTGGCCGCCGCCCTCGGCCCGCTGATCGCCTCGCTGTACGACAACGCCGCCGGGCCGTTCAACACCTTCTCCGAGCTCTACTTCTCGCACCGGCTCACCCCGGACGAGGTCGCCGACTTCTGTGGTCTCTCCGTCCACGACTGCGCCCGCGCGCACGCCGTCCAGCGGATCTTCGACACCCCGGCCCGGCTGATGGCCGCGCTCTTCCCGGCCCTGCTGCTGGTCCTCGCCGAAGGCCTGCGCCGGGGCCTGCGGCTGGCGTGGCGGATCACCGTCGCCACCGAGCTGCTCTGGGTCGCGCTGCTGCTCTGGCTGTTCACCGAGACCGGCACCGGTGCCGGGGACGTGGTGCAGTACTTCGTCGAGGCGCTGCTGCTGCCGCTGCTCACCACCGGCCTGCTGCTGGCCACCCGGCAGCGGTTCGGCCTGCGGCTGCCGGGCGCGGTGCTCGGCCGGCTCGCCCTCGTCCTCGGCGGGGCGGCCCTGGTCGCCGCGACCGCGTACGTGGGGTTCGGTCGGCTGGCGGCCGGGCAGTTCGAGCCGGGCGCGGGCGTGCGCGGCCTGGTCGCCGGGCTGCCGGCGCAGTTCCTGCCGCCCGCCTACAACGACCTGCTGCCGGACTACCCGATCGCCGTCGGCCCGCTGGCCCGCCTGCTGGAGACGTACTGCGGCCTGGTGTTCTGGGGGGTCGCGCTGACCGCGCTGCTGGTGGCCTTCCGCCGGCCGGTGGTGCACGCGGACGCCGCGGACGCCGCCCGCGCCCGGGCGCTGCTCACCGCGCACGGCGGTGGCACGCTCTCCTTCATCACCACCTGGGACGGCAACCACTACTGGTTCGACGAGGAGGGCCGGGCCGCCGTCGCCTACCGGGTGCTCTCCACCGTGGCGCTGACCACCGGCGACCCGTTCGGCGAGCCGGAGGCCCGCCGCCGGGCGGTGGCCGGCTTCGCCCGGTACTGCGACACCCGCGGCTGGACGCCGTGCTTCTACAGCGTCACCCCGGAGACCCGGGCCGCCGCCGGGCAGCTCGGCTGGCGCTCGCTCCAGGTGGCGGAGGACACCGTGGTCGCCCTGCCCGACCTGGCCTTCACCGGCCGCAAGTGGCAGGACATCCGCACGGCGCTCAACAAGGCCGGCAAGCAGGGCATCACCGCCGAGTGGTGGGCCTACCAGGACGCGCCGCTCGCGCTGCGGGACCAGATCCGCTCGATCTCGGAGGAGTGGGTCTCCGAGAAGGGCCTGCCCGAGATGGGCTTCACCCTCGGCGGGCTGGAGGAGCTGGACGACCCGGCCGTCCGGATACTGGTCGCCGTCGACGGCGAGCGCACCGTGCACGGGCTGACCAGCTGGATGCCGGTCTACGAGGACGGGGCGCCGGTCGGCTGGACGCTGGACTTCATGCGCCGGCGCTCGGACGGCTTCCGCGGGGTGACGGAGTTCCTGATCGCCTCGGCCGCGCTCGGCTTCAAGGACGAGGGCGCGCGCTTCCTCTCGCTCTCCGGCGCGCCGCTGGCGCGTTCCGGGCAGGACACGCCGCCCACCGGGCTGCAGCGCACGCTCGACTGGATGGGCCGGGTGCTGGAGCCGGTGTACGGGTTCCGCTCGCTGCTGGCCTTCAAGGCGAAGTTCCAGCCGGAGTACCGGCCGATGTACATGGCCTACCCCGACCCGGCGGCACTGCCCAGCATCACCCGCGCGATAGGCAAGGCGTACCTGCCGCACCTGACGGCGGCGCAGGGTGTGCGGCTGATGCGCCGGCTGTCCTCCTGAGGCCCTCCTGAGGCGCTCGCCCGGGCTCGGCCCCGGGCGGCCGCCGACGGACCGGGTGCGGCGGCAGGGCCCTTCCGGAGACCGGTGCGCGTCAGCCCAGGAGCTCGGCGAGGGCGCGGTCGGCGTCCAGGTACAGGTGCTCCTCGCCCTCGGGGACGGCCAGCCGGCTGTGCCAGAGGAAGCGCCGCAGGTCGGTGGTGTCGAACTGGACCAGCGCGGTGCCCTCGGGCGCGCGCAGCTCGACCATGGTGCGCCGGCCCGCCGCGGGCCGGACATGGACGTCGCCGACGCCGGCGGCCAGCTCCAGGCCGGTCGTCAGCAGCTGGCGGGCGAAGACCCACTCGATGTCCGGGCCGGTGCCAGGGCCGGGGTCCCGCTCGGCGTCCGGGCCGGCGTCCGGGCCGTGGTCGTCGGCCGGCTCGTCCAGCGAGAACTCGGCGGGGAAGCCCATCCGGACGGCCAGCGGGTCCTGGGGGCGGTAGGCGAGGATGACCCGCAAGCGGGCCGAGCGGTGGGTGGAGAGGATCAAGCGGGCCTGGACGGTCTCTTCGACGGCGGCGTGCACGGCGCGTCCTTTCTCGGTGGGGCCTTCTCGGTGGCGTGAGGCCGGGGTGGCGGCCGGGGAGGGAGGGGCGGCCTCACTGGTGAGAGTCGGACGGGGCGTCGTGCTTACGCGGTTCGGCGGGCGGATTTCCGTGATCCGGGTCACGTCGGTTTCCGGCCGTCCGGGCGCAGCGGAGGTCGAGCCTGGCCGCCCGAACGGCGCCGGACCGGTACGCTGGACCGGTTGTCCGATTGCCGCCCGACCGCGGGCCGGGGCCGCAAAACAGCCTCTGACCTGCGATGATCCCCCTCGGAGACCGTGAGTACTGCCGCCGCCTCCTCGATGCCCCTCTTCTCCGACGTGCAGGAGCCGCACGCGCCCGCCCGGGCCGCCGGCCAAGGCGCGTCGGCCGCTTCGCACCACCTGTCGCCGGCCTTCCCCGGCCGGGCCCCCTGGGGTACCGCCGGGAAGCTCCGGGCCTGGCAGCAGGGTGCGCTGGACCGGTACATCGAGAACCAGCCGCGCGACTTCCTCGCGGTCGCGACCCCGGGCGCAGGCAAGACCACCTTCGCCCTGACCCTGGCCTCCTACCTGCTCCACAACCACCTGGTGCAGCAGATCACCGTGGTCGCGCCCACCGAGCACCTGAAGAAGCAGTGGGCCGAGGCCGCCGCCCGGATAGGCATCAAGCTCGATCCGGCCTACTCCTCCGGCCCGCTCTCCCGCGAGTACCACGGCATCGTGGTCACCTACGCGGGCGTCGGGGTCAACCCGATGCTGCACCGCAACCGCACCGAGGCCCGCAAGACGCTGGTCATCATGGACGAGATCCACCACGCCGGTGACTCGAAGTCCTGGGGCGAGGCCTGCTTCGAGGCCTTCGAGCCGGCCTCCCGCCGGCTGGCACTGACCGGTACGCCGTTCCGCTCGGACACCAACCCGATCCCGTTCGTCCAGTACGAGGCGGGCGGCGACGGCATCCGCAAGTCGGTCGCCGACTACACCTACGGCTACGGGCACGCGCTGGCCGACCACGTCGTGCGGCCGGTGATCTTCCTGAGCTACAGCGGCAACATGCGCTGGCGCACCAAGTCCGGCGACGAGCTGGAGGCGCGGCTCGGCGAGCCGATGACCAAGGACCTGATCGCCCAGGCCTGGCGCACCGCGCTGGCCCCGCAGGGCGAGTGGATCCCCAGCGTGCTGCAGGCCGCCGACCGCCGGCTGAGCGAGGTCCGCAAGGCGATCCCGGACGCCGGCGGCCTGGTGATCGCCACCGACCAGAACACCGCGCGCGCCTACGCCAAGATCCTGCGGGAGATCAGCGGGGAGAAGGCCACCGTGGTGCTCTCCGACGAGGCGGAGGCGTCCAAGCGGATCTCCGACTACGCGGCGGGCGACTCGCGCTGGATGGTCGCGGTCCGGATGGTGTCCGAGGGCGTCGACGTGCCGCGCCTGGCCGTCGGGGTGTACGCCACCTCGATCTCCACCCCGCTGTTCTTCGCGCAGGCCGTCGGCCGCTTCGTGCGCGCCCGCAAGCGCGGCGAGACCGCGTCCGTCTTCCTGCCGACCATCCCGACGCTGCTGGGCTTCGCCAACGAGATGGAGCTCCAGCGCGACCACGTGCTGGACCGGCCGAAGAAGGAGGGCGAGGGCCTCTTCGACGAGGAGGACCGGCTGCTCGCCGAGGCCGAGCGGGCCAACGACGGCCCGGACGGCGCGGGTGGCGAGGAGTTCTCCTACGAGGCGATCGGCTCCGACGCGGTCTTCGACCGGGTGCTGTACAACGCCATGGAGTTCGGCATGCAGGCGCACCCGGGCAGCGAGGAGGAGGAGGAGTACCTCGGCATCCCGGGCCTGCTGGAGCCGGACCAGGTGCAGATGCTGCTGCAGAAGCGCCAGCACCGGCAGATCCAGCGCAGCAAGGCCAAGCCCGCCGAGGAGGCCGATCTGCTGGAGCTGCCGGCCGAGCAGCGGCCGGTGGTGACCCATCAGGAACTGCGCGAGCTGCGCAAGGAGTTGAATGCGCTGGTGGCGGCCTGGCACCACCGGACGAGTCAGCCGCACGGCACCATCCACAACGAGCTGCGGCGTCAGTGCGGTGGCCCGCTCACGGCGCAGGCGACGGTCAATCAGCTGAAGGCGCGGATCGACCGGATCCGGGAATGGGCGAAGTAACGGGACCTCGGGGAATCGTCCGGCGCCCCTTGAGGTCATGTGACGGTAAGGCATACGAGAAGATTCTGTAGAGACAGCCGGTGTGATGATCGGCTAGTGTTCCGCGTGCCGCGCCGCCTCCGGGCCGTCACGGCTGCGTACCGTCCCGTCCGGACGGCTGCGGCAGCCCCCGGTGAGCCGGGCCGGCAAACCTCACCAGTCGAGGACGCGACCACGTCGTCGCGCCCTCGAACATGCCGTCACAAGGAGCACACCGAACGTGTCGTACCCGCCCCACGCCCAGCCCGAGCTGTCCGACAAGTCGAAGATCGTCGCCGGCATCCTGACGATCCTGCTCGGCAGCCTGGGCGTCGGTCGCTTCTACACCGGCCACATCGGCCTGGGCATCGCCCAGCTGCTGACCTGCGGCGGCTTCGGTGTCTGGTCGCTGATCGACGGCATCCTCTTCCTCACCAGCGACGACCGCACGGACGCCCAGGGCCGTCTGCTGCGCAGCTGACCTTGCGCAGGCCATTCGCGGCGCGCCGCCCCGGCTCCGGCCGGGGCGGCTTCGCCGTGCCCCGGGCCGGCGGCCGGTTCGCCGGGCTGCCCCTCCCCGCCCGGCTCCGCACCGCCGGGCCGCCGCTGGCGGTGCTCGCCGGCGGCCTGGCCGGCTCCGCGTACCTGTGGACGCGCAATCCGCACCTGCCCGGGCAGATGCTGCCGTTCTGCCCCTGGCGGAAGGTCACCGGGCTGGACTGCCCCGGCTGCGGCGGCACCCGGATGACGTACGACCTGCTGCACGGCGACTTCGCGACGGCCTGGCACGACAACGCGGCGCTGCTGCTCTCGCTGCCGCTGGTCGCGCTGCTCTACCTCACCTGGCTGCGGCACGGCCTGGCCGGCCGGAGCTGGCGGCCGACCCTCGGGCGGGGCGGCACGGCGGCGGTGCTCGGCACCGCGGTGGCCTGGACGGTGCTGCGCAACCTGCTGCTCTGACCCGCCGGGCCGCCGGGTGTCCGCCGGGTGTCCGGCGGGGCGGGCCGGCGGGCGGCGCCCCGCGCGGGCGGGGGCTGTCCGGACTTCGGACTGTGGTCGAACCTGTGCACACCTATCGACTGCGGAATGTTGGTGTTTGCCCGTATTCGTCACGCGTGGCGAAATTGATCATGACCGAATTTTGGACAACCACTTCCGCCACGACAATTCCTTCACTACCTTTCCCACACGCTCTCCCGCCGGGTAACCCCCCGAGGGAAGGGCGCCGCAGGACCGCCAGGACGTCAAGGACGACATACCGCGGCCCGAGCGCGGCCACCCACCTGCGCGCGACACCTGAGTCCCGGACCGGCGCCGCCGCCTCCGGCGACCCGCCGCGGAAAGGAATTGCGCGTCGTGACTGCAGAGACCTCCCAGACCCTGGACCGTGGTGTCCGGGTCCTCAAACTCCTCGCCGACTCCGAGCGCGGGCTCACCGTCACCGAGCTCGCCGCCCGGCTCGCCGTCAACCGGACCGTCGTCTACCGGCTGCTGGCCACGCTGGAACAGCACGGACTGGTCCGCCGGGACATCGGGGGCCGGGCCCGGGTGGGCCTGGGTGTGCTGCGACTGGCCCACCGGGTGCACCCGCTGCTGCGCGAGGCGGCGCTGCCGGCCCTGCGCAGCCTGGCCGAGGACCTCGGCGCCACCGCCCACCTCACCCTGGTCGACGGCAACGAGGCGCTGGCCGTCGCCGTGGTCGAGCCCAGCTGGACGGACTTCCACGTCGCCTACCGGACCGGGCTGCGCCACCCGCTCGGGGAGAGCGCCGCCGGACGGGCGATCCTGGAGGCGCGCGGCTTCCCCAGCCAGCGCCGTCCGGAACAGGGCTTCGTGATCACCCGTGCGGAGGAGCAGTCGGGCGCGAGCGGCGCGGCCGCCGCACTGGTCGGGCTGAGCGGGATCGAGGGCAGCGTCGGCGTGGTGATGCTGAACGGGCTCGTCCCCGAGCGGGTCGGCCCCCGGGTGGTGGAGGCGGCGACGGAGGTCGCCGACGCCCTGCGATAGCGCCGGGTGTGTTTGGATGCCTCTGTGTCCGACACCAAGCTGCCCAAAGCCCTGACCGCCCCCCGCACCCGTGCGCTGGCGCTGTGCGGGGTGCTGGTCGCCGCGCTCTTCGGTGTGGCGGCCTTCGTCCCGCTGCCGTACACGCTCACCTGGCCGGGGGTCACCGCGGACACCCTGGGCAGCTACCAGGGCGCGCCGGTGCTGACCATCACCGGGGCGCCGGTGCGGACCACCGACGGCGAGCTGCGGATGGTGACCATCTCGGCGACCAATCCGGGCGAGAAGACCACCTTCTGGCGGTCGCTGAAGGCCTGGTTCGACCAGGACGAGGCGATCCGGCCGACCGAGACGGTCTACCCCCAGGACGATCCGGCCAAGGCCGAGGAGGTGACCGCCCAGCAGATGACCGAGTCGCAGGACAGTGCCACCACGGCCGCGCTCTCCTACCTCCACCTCTCGCCGGCCCAGGTGAAGGTGAAGGTCGACCTCGGCGACATCGGCGGCCCGAGTGCGGGCCAGATGCTGGCGCTGGGCATCGTCGACAAGCTCGCCGGCGACGGCAAGGGCGGTGACCTCACCGGCGGCGTGAAGGTCGCGGGCACCGGCACCATCGACGACCAGGGCGTCATCGGCCCGGTCGGCGGCGTGCCGCTGAAGACCCAGGCGGCGGCCCGGGACGGTGCGACGGTGTTCCTGCTGCCCAAGGACGAGTGCGCGGACGCCAAGGTCAACCTGCCCGGGGGTCTGCGGCTGGTGCCGGTGGGCACGCTCGGCGAGTCGATCTCCGCACTGGACGCGCTGCGCAACGGCGGTACCGTCCCCGCCTGCTGAGATCCTGCCCGGCGGGTGTGGCGGGTGTGGCGGGTGTGGCGGGTGTGGCGGGTGTGGCGGGTGTGGCGGGTGTGGTGCTGTGCCGGACGGCTACCGCCCTACTCGGCGGCGGCCTGGTCCACCAGCGGCAGGATCCGGTACGGCACCGGGTTCTCCAGCGCGATCGCCGTCGAGGACCGGACGATCCCGTCGAACCCCACCACCCGGTCGATCACGCGCTGCAGATCGGCGTTGGACCGGGCCACGATCCGCACCATCATGTCCCCGCGTCCGGTGATCGTGTGCAGCTCCAGCACCTCCGGCACCGCGGCCAGGTGCGCCCGCACGTCGGAGCCCTGGCCCTGGGAGATCTCCAGCGTGGCGAAGGCCGTCACCGGGTAACCCAGCGCCGCCGGGTTCACCTCGGGCCCGAAGCCGCCGATGACACCCTTGGCCTGGAGCCGGTCCAGCCTCGCCTGGACGGTGCCCCGGGCCACCTGGAGGCGGCGCGAGCACTCCAGCACCCCGATCCGCGGCTCCTCCGCCAGCAGCCGGATCAGCCGGCCGTCCAGCACGTCGATCGCGTCGTTGGCGGTGCCCACCGGCTGAGCCGAAGAGCCCGGCCCGACAGCTGAGTTGGGTGGTTCGGTGGAGTTCGGGGAACTCGGGGACTGGGCGTGGGGCATCGCGGGGCTCCGTCCTCCGGTGGGCATTCTGTACAGCGGTGCGGCCGATTCTCCCGCCCCGGCGCACACCTTGACCAGGAGGAAACGGAACAGTTGCGCGCCGGTCGGCCCGGCGCCACCCTCCAGCCACAACCCCGTGAGCCGGGCCCCACACGCCCCTTCGGCCTGTGGGGCCCGCCCAGGGGGCAGACCGTGGTCCCGTACGCCCACCGGGAGGGCCGTCATGACCGACACCGCCGCCGAACCCGCGCTGCTCACCGCAGGCCTGGAGGAGCCCGACCTCGTCCCGATGGGGCACGCCGACGCGGTGGTCTTCGCGGTCGGCGACGCCGAGCGCGCGGCACGCCGCTACGCCACTGCGCTCGGCCTGCGCTGTACCGCCTACGCTGGGCCCGACACCGGCGAGCCGGAGACCGTCTCGTACGTCCTGCGCGCGCCCGGGACGCGCTTCGTGCTGACCTCGCTGGTCCAGGTGATCGGGCCGCGCGGCCGGGAGCTGGCCGGCCACCTGGCCCGGCACGGCGACGGGGTGGTGGACCTCGCCGTCGCCGTGCCGGACGTCCACTACGCGTACGACTACGCCGTGGACCGGGATGCCAGCTCGCTCGCCGAGCCCTACGAGGTGCACGACCGGTACGGCGTGGTGGTGCTCGCCGCCATCGGGGTACCCGGCGGGACCAGGCACACCCTGGTCGACCGGTCCCGCTACCGCGGTCCCTATCTGCCCGGCTACGTCCCGTTCGACCGCTGGTGACCGGCGGCCGGGCCACACCGGTCAGCGGACGACCGTCTCCACACTCGGCGGGTGGCCGTTCCAGGCGACGAACACCGAGTTGGCCTGCTCGCCCCTGGTGAAGTCCACCCGCATCCACTGCGGGCCGTTCCAGACCTGCATCTGCCACCCCGGATCCGGGGTGGCGGAGACCAGCGAGGCGGTGTCCGGCCGGAGGTCCAGCGCGACCCTGCCGCCCGGGACCGGATAGCTGCGTACCGAGGACGTGGTGGTGTCGGTGGTGGGCGCGGGACGGCGCGAGGAGGGCGGGGCGCCGGGAGCCGCCGCACTGCGCTGGGTGGTCGACGCGGCCGGCGCGGGCGTCGGGCCGGAGTCCTGCGGCCGGGGCGCGGACGGCTCCTGGGTCGGCTCCCGGGTCGGCGCCGGCGTCGTCGAGGGCCGGGCGCCGCCGGCGGCCGGGGACGGCAGCGGCAGCGCCGTCGGCTGCTCGAACGCGGCGCCGGTCAGCACCGTGTGCACGCCGAACCAGGACAGCGCCACCGCCGCCCCGGTGGCCGCCGCCCAGGCGCCGAGCTGTACCAGTCCGTTCCGCATCGTGCGCACATCCTGCCGTATTCGGGGCCGCCGCAGGTGGGCAGCCCTGCTATTCAGCAGGCAAGTTGCACAAAACACCAGGGGACGGAGCGAATCGGTCCCGACCTGCCCGGCGGGCGGTCCGGGGCCCGTCCCGGGACCCACCCCGAGGTACAGACCACCGCACGCCGATGGCGTACCGTGCAGCCCCATGGCAACAGTGCTCGTGGTCGAGGACGACCCCTTCGTACGCTCCGCCCTCATCCGGCATCTGGCCGACAGTGGTCACGCGGTCCGCAGTGTGGGCACGGCACTTGAGGCGTTGCGCGAGGTCGCCCAGGTCGGCTGCGACCTGGTGATCCTCGACCTCGGCCTGCCCGATCTGGACGGCGGCGAGGCGCTCAAGATGATTCGCGGCCTGACCAACGTGCCGGTCATCATCTCCACCGCCCGGGACGACGAGGCCGAGATCGTCCGGCTGCTCAACGCCGGTGCCGACGACTACTTGGTGAAACCCTTCTCCGGGGAACACCTCAGTGCCCGGATGGCCGCCGTGCTGCGCCGGCTCGGCGGCGGAACGGCCCCGGTCACCCAGGTGCTCCGGGTCGGCGGGCTCGCCATCGACCTCCAGCGCCGCGAGGCCACCCTGGACGGCCGGGCGCTCGACCTGACCCGCCGCGAGTTCGACCTGCTGGCCTTCCTCGCCGCCCGCCCGGGCGTCGTCGTGCCGCGCAAGGAGATCCTGGCCGAGGTGTGGCGCCAGACCTACGGCGGCGACCAGACCATCGACGTCCACCTCTCCTGGCTGCGCCGCAAGCTCGGCGAGACCGCCTCCAACCCCCGCTACCTGCACACCGTGCGCGGCGTCGGGGTCCGACTGGAGGCGACCGGGCACCCGACGGAGCCCGGACCCGCCCCCACGGAGCGCCGGACATGAGGCGGTTCGGCCACTCGCTGCGCTGGGCTCTGATCAAGGCCGCCGTGGCCGGGACCACCATGGTCGCGCTGGCCTTCCTCATCCCGCTCGGCTTGATGGTCCAACAGACCGCGCGGGACCGGGCGTTCACCGCGGCCGAGCGGCAGGCGGCGGCGCTCGGCCCGGCACTCGCCATCACCACGGACCAGGGCGCCATCGCCCGCGCGCTGGCCAGTACCGACGCGGGCGCGCAGGGGCGGATGGCGGTCCATCTGCCGGTGCCGGGCACGGTGGCGGGCGGGGGAACGACGGGGGCGGTGGCGGGCGGGGCATCGACAGCCCCGGCGGGTGCTCCCACCGGGCCGGCCGCGCCGCCCTCCGTCCTGCCGTCCGAGCCGCCCTCCGCCGTGGCCGCGCCGATCGGGCCGGACGGCGGGGCCACCATCGGCGACGCCCGAGCGCTCGCCGCCGACGTGGGCACCGCCGGTGGCCAGGGCCGCTCGTTCACCGTCGAGGTGCCCGGCGGGTTCGCCCTGCTGCAGCCGGTCGCCGTGGACACCGGCCGGACGGCCGTGGTCGAGGTGTTCGTGGCCGACGGCGACCTCACCAGGGGAGTCTCCACCGCCTGGCTGGTGCTGTCGGCGGTCGCGCTCGCGCTGGTGGCCATCTCGGTACTGGTCGCCGACCGGATGGGCACCCGGATCGTCGCCTCCGCCCGCCGGCTGGCCGCCGCGGCCCGTTCGCTCGGCGGCGGCAACCTCGCCGTCCGGGTGCCCGTCGACGACCGGCAGAGCGCCGGAAGCCCGGAGGAACTGCGCGAAGCCGCCCACGCGTTCAACGCGATGGCCGACCGGGTCGTCCACCTGCTCGCCGCCGAAAGGGAGTTGGCCGCCGACCTGTCGCACCGGCTGCGCACCCCGCTCACCGTGCTGCGGCTCAACGCCGCCTCACTCGGCGAGGGCGATGCCGCCGACGCCACCCGGCACGCCGTCTCCCAACTGGAGCGCGAGGTCGACCAGATCATCCGCTCGGCCCGCCGGGCACCCGAGGACGCCCCCGCCGTGACCGTGGGCTGCGACGCCGCCGAGGTGATCCAGGAGCGGGTCGGCTTCTGGTCCGCGCTGGCCGAGGACGAGGGCCGCCGCTGGCAGATGGCCGGCGCGGACCGGCCCGCCCCGGTGTCCGTCCAGCGCGGCGACCTCGCCGCCGCCGTCGACGCGCTGCTCGGCAACGTCTTCCGCCACACCGCCGTCGGCACCGCCTTCTCGGTCGACGTGCTCGCCACCGAGAGCTCGGTCATCGTGCTGGTCGGCGACGCCGGACCGGGCTTCACCGACCCCGAGGCCGCCCTGAAGCGCGGGCAGGGCCACGGCGGCGAGGGCTCCACCGGCCTCGGCCTGGACATCGCCCGCAAGCTCGCCGAGGTCACCGGCGGCGACCTCGCGCTCGGCCGCTCGGCGGTGCTCGGCGGCGCCGAGATCCAGCTGAGGTTGCAGGCCAGGCCCGCGGGCGTCGCCCCCCGCGTCAGCCGCCGGCGGACCCGCAACACGCTGTTCCAGCGCTGAGCGGCGGCGCAGCCGCGCGGCGCCGGACCGGGCCGGGCGTCACAGCCGTCCCTCCTCTTTCTTAAGCAGGCCCTAAGGGAGCTGTACCCCTCGCTCAGCAGGCCGGTTTCGGCCGTCCGGCACCACTAGCGTCATCCGCGCCGGTCACCCGACCGAGCCGGGTCACGCCGCCCGCGACGGGTCCACGGACCCGCGCCGGGCCGTCGCGGCCCCGTCCGGCCCAGCCGCCTCCCGCACCGTTCGGGCAGGAGGCGCCCCCACGGAGGTACGCCCATGACGACCCAGCCCGACCGCCGCCCGGGCCGCCGCCGCCGGCGCAGCCGCAAGGGAGTCGTCCTCGGGGCTTCGGCCGTCGCCGCCGCGCTGGTCGCCGGCGGTGTCGTCGTCCTCGCCTCCTCGGCGAGCGCCGCCTCGCTCGGCGCGGTCTACACCCGCACCAGCACCTGGGAGTCCGGCTACACCGGCCAGTACCTGGTCACCAACCCGGACGGCAGCGCGATCGAGGACTGGACGCTGAGCTTCGACCTGCCGGCCGGAGCGAGGATCGACTCGCTCTGGAACGCCACCTTCAGCGCCGACGGCCAGCACGTCACCGTCAAGCCCGAGCCCTGGAGCAAGCGACTGGAGCCCGGCCGGAGCCTGGTGGTCGGCTTCGTCGCCCAGGGCTCGGGCGCGGCCCAGGCGGAGCCCGGCAACTGCCTGATCAACAACGCCTCCTGCCGGGCGGGCGACGGCACCGTGCCGACTCCCTCGGGCCGCCCGACCACGGCGCCGACCGCCTCGCCCACCGCGACCACGGCGCCCACCGCACCCACCACGTCGCCGACCGCCACGGCCACCGCCAAGCCCACCGGCGCGTCGCCGAGCCCCACCGTCACGACCAGGCCGACCACCCCGGCGCCGACCGCGAGCGCCACCCCGACGCCCACTGCCACCGCCACCGCCACTCCCGCCCCGGTCACCGGCGCCGGCTTCGCGCCGTACGTGGACACCTCGCTCTACCCGCCGTACGACCTCGTCGCCACCGCGAAGGCCACCGGTGTCAAGAACTTCACCCTCGCCTTCGTGGTCTCCGGCGGCGGCTGCACCCCGAAGTGGGGCGGTGTCAGTGACCTGTCCGCCGACGCGGTGGCCGCCCAGATCGGCGCGCTGCGGGCGGTCGGCGGCGACGTCCGGGTCTCCTTCGGCGGTGCCAACGGCAGCGAACTGGCGCTCGCCTGCACCACGACGGCCGACCTGACCGCCGTCTACCAGAAGACCGTCGACACCTTCGGGCTGACCAAGGTCGACTTCGACGTCGAGGGCGGCGCGATCGCCGACACCGCCGCCAACACCCGCCGTGCCCAGGCCGTCGCCCAGCTGCAGAAGAACGCGGCCGCCAAGGGCCGGGCCCTGGACGTCTCCTTCACCCTGCCGGCGCTGCCCTCCGGCCTGACCCAGGAGGGCGTCGACCTGGTCGCGGACGCCAAGAAGAACGGCGTCGCGATCGGCGCGGTCAACATCATGGCGATGGACTTCGGTGACGGCGTCGCCCCGAACCCGCAGGGCCAGATGGGCAAGTACGCCATCGCCGCGGCCACCGCCACCCAGGCCCAGGTCAAGAGCGTGCTCGGCCTGGACGACGCCGCCGCCTGGCGCAAGGTCGCGGTCACCCCGATGATCGGGGTCAACGACGTGGCCAGCGAGATCTTCACCGTCGCCGACGCCAAGCAGCTCGCCGACTTCGCCGGGACCAAGCACCTGGCCTGGCTGGCGATGTGGTCCGGCACCCGCGACAAGGCGTGTGAGGGCGGCGCCAAGGCGTACGCCGACGCCAGTTGCAGCAGCATCCTCCAGCAGCCGCTGGACTTCACCCGGGCCCTCGGCGCCTACACCGGCTGAGCCCCCTCGACCCCTCCCCGGGACCCCGGCCGTCCGTGCTCCGCCCGCAACGGAGTACGGCCGGCCGGAGTGTTCTCCGATCCGACCGGTCACGCTCCGTGACCGTTCTGATCGGGCCCGGTCGGCGGGCATCCGGTATCGTCGCTGGTTGGCCGAACGGTGGACGGAGCGAACAGTGACAGCGGTGCAAGACGAGCGCAGCGCGGTGCCAACCGCACCGGACCCGGCGCCCGGGCCCCTGTCGAACCGCCTGAAGGACGCCCTCGGCGCGCCCGTCCGGGCCCTGCGCGAGGCGCCGCGCCGCCCGCTGCTGGCCGTCTCCGCCGTGGCGCTGCTGTCCCTGGTGGTCTACGCCGTCGTGCGGCACTTCGTCCACACCTCGATGGTCGACATGATCGTCTACCGGGCGGAGGGCGGGGCCGTCGCCGACGGCACCGACCTCTACGGCCTGCGGGTCACCGAGTGGAACCTGCCCGCCACCTACCCGCCGTTCGCCGCGATGCTGTTCGTGCCGACGACCTGGTTCCCGGTGCCGTTCCTCCGGGTGGCGATCACGCTCGGCAACCTCGGGCTGCTCGCGCTCTTCACCCATCTGTCGTTCAAGCTGGTCGGCTGGCCGCGCCGCGAACTGCGCCCGCTCGGCGTGATCCTGGTCACCGGCGGCGGCGTCTGGCTCGAACCGGTCTTCACCACGCTGCGTTACGGCCAGATCAACCTCGCCCTGGCCTGCCTGATCCTCTGGGACCTCACCCGCCCCGACGGCCGCCGCAGCAAGGGCGTCGCGATCGGCATCGCCGCGGGCATCAAGCTCACCCCCGGGCTCTTCGCCGTCTACCTGCTGCTCACCGGCCGGATCCGGGCCGCCTTCGTGGCCGGCTTCACCTTCCTGGGGACCTTCCTGCTCGGCGGCCTCGTCCTGCCCGACGCCACCTGGGGCTTCTGGACCAAGTACCTCTACGACTCCTCGCGGGTCGGCAAGACCGAGATCGTCGACAACCAGTCGGTGCGCGGCGCCGTCGCCCGGCTGCTGCACAGCGCCGACCCCGGGCTCCTCGCGACCCTGGCCGCCGGACTGGTCGCGGTGGCCGGACTCGCCGTCGCCGCCTGGGCGGCCTCCAGCTCCCGCTGGCTGCCGCGCGCCGAGGCGTGGGGCGTCTGCTGCACCGCAGTCACCGCGGTGCTGATCTCGCCGATCAGCTGGACCCACCACTGGGTCTGGTGCGTGCCCGTGCTCGCCCTGCTCGCCTGCGAGGCGGCGGTCGAGCAGGCCCGTCCGGCCGCCGTCCGCCGGATGCGCTGGCGCGCCGCGTTCGGGGCCACGCTGGTCGCCTTCTTCTCGTTCGGGATGTGGGTCGTGCCGCACCACGGCGACCTCGACCTGCACCTGTCGGCGGTCAGCCAGATCCCGGCTTCGGTCTACCCGCTCGTCGGGATCTGCTTCCTGCTGGCCGCGGCGCTACGCATAAGGGCTCGGCGGCGGGCCGCCGGCGCCCCCCTCGCCGCGCTGCCCGGGCAGCGCAGCGGCGGCGGCCGTCCGGGCCCCGCGCGCGACCGTCAGCAGGCCCCCGCGGCCCGCTGAGTCGCCGGGGCTCCCTGGCCGGGAGCCCGGGGATGGACGGGCCGGGGGTGCTCCGCTCAGGGGTGCTCCGCCCGGGGTGCTCCGCTCGGGCGCGGGCTGTCCGGGGGTGTGCTGCCGGAGGCCGTCACGCCCGGGGCCTGGGCGTCCCGGGCCGGGGCGTTCGGGTGTGCTCGGTGGGGGGCTGCGCCGAGCGGCGCGGTCGCTCACGCGAGCAGTTCGGCGAGCGAACCGTCCATGTCCAGCGCGGCCAGCTCGCTGCCCGGCGGCACCAGCCGGTGCGCCCGCTCCAGCCAGGCGGCCACCACCGGCAGCGGAGCCTCCAGCAGTGCGTCCCCGGCGGGCGAGCTCAGCGCCAGGCAGAGCACGCTGCGCCGGCCCGACCGGGTCGGCCAGATCCGCACATCCCCCTGGCCGCAGGGCCGGAAGGTGCCCTCCACCAGCAGCTCGCGGGCGAACACCCAGGTGACCGGCGAGCCGGTGTCCAGGTGGAAGGTGATGTGCACCGCGTACGGGTCGTGGCTGCCGTAGGACAGCCGGGCCGGGACGGGGATGCTGTGATCGGGGGAGAGCACCAGGTTGAGCTCCAGCTCGTGCTCGACCACGCTCGTCGCGCGCTCCATGATCGGGTTCCTCTCTGCCTCCGCGTGGTGCCCGGTTCCGGGCCCTGTCACCTTGGAGAGCACGGGCCGCAGGCGCTCTTACACACGTTTCCGGGATTTCTCGCCGGAGTTCCCGCAGGCGCGGACGAGCAGTGGTGGTACGCGGGGGAGCGGGCGCGTGTCGACGCGTTGCGCGCCGTCCTCCCTATCCCGGGCGGACCCGGGTTGTCCGGCGATTGCGCAACTTGCCTCCGTCGACCCTCCGAGGTACTACCCTTTGTGACTGCCCCGCGACTGTCCGCCAGTGAGGCGGTGTCCTCGCGCGCGCCGACGGCGAAGCCGGCTGTGCCGCCCGAGTCGCCGTCGCGTGGTCTGCCGCCGGGTGCGCCGCATCGGCCCTGCCAGGAAAGAAGACCCCATGACGGACCGGCCCTTCGCCGGCGGCGCGGAGACGGCCGTCGGCCCCACCCCCGGGTACTACCCCGACCCCTCGGTGCCCGGCTTCGTCCGCTACTGGGGCGGCACCGCCTGGGTGCCCGGCACCAGCCGTCCGGCCCCGGCGGAGGGCGAGGTGCTGGAGCCGCCCCGGTTCGTGGCCCGTCGCAGCGGTGGTGCGGGCGGCGCGGGAGCCGGGCCGGGGGCGCGGGTGCGCTCCGTGCCGCCGCCGGCCGTACCGGAGGAAGTCGTGCCGCCGACCGTGGTGCCGCCGACCGTAGTACCGCAGACCGTCGCGCCGTCGCCCGCCGAGACCTCCGGGGAGACCGGGCCGGTGTACCTCGACCAGACGGCGGGCGGGGCGTCGTTCAGCGTCGGGCCGCACCTGGCGGCCGGGCCGGCCTTCCGCCGGCCCGGGTCGCGGCCGGACCTCGGGGCAGAGCAGGCAGAGCGGGCAGAGCGGGCCAGGCAGTCGGGGCAGACCGGGCGGGGGCGCGCGGGAGATGTGGCGCAGGAGGCCGGGGGTGAGTCGGACGCCTCCGGTTGGCAGGTCGACCCGCGGGCGCAACGCGGCTTGATGGAGACGGGCGGGGCGCCGCGCTGGGTCTCCTGGGGAGTGCTCCCGGGGGCGGAGCCGCTGCCGGGCACGGTCGAGCCCGCGGACGTCCGGCCGGTGGTCGTGGAGCGGGAACCCGTGGAGCGGGCGGTCGTGGAGCGGGAGCCCGCAGAGCGAGTGGGGCCCGTCGTGGCGGCTGCGGTGTCCGCGGCGCCCGTGGGCGTGCGTGCTCCCGGTTCGGTGCCGGTGCCTGCGCCCGCATCGGTACCTGCGCCCGCATCGGTACCTGCGCCCGCACCGGAGTCCGCGCCTGGACCGGGGCCTGTACCGGGGCCGGAGCCGGAGGTCGCGCCGGAGCCGGCCGCCGCTACCGCGCCGTCCACTGCTGCCGCGCCGTCCGCCACCGCCGTGTCCGCCGTGACGCCCGCACCCGTCGCTGCTGCGGCGAAGGCCGGACCCGCACCGCGGCCGGCCGTCCGCCGCCGTCCGCCCGCACCCGTGGCCGCCGGGCTGGGACGCCGGCTGGCCGCCCGGCTGGTGGACACCGCCGTCCTGGCCGTGGTCGCCGCCGCGGCCGCCATCCCGCTCGGCAACTCCGCGCTGTCCCACCTCCAGCAGAAGCTCGCCCAGGCCAGGATGGCCAGCGCCCTCACCCGCCGGCAGGTCGACGTCTGGCTGGTCGACGGTGTGGTGGTGGGCAAGGCCGCCGTCCTGCTCGCCGTCCTCGCCTTCGTCGGCGTGCTCTACGAAGTCCTGCCGACCGCGCGTACCGGCCAGACCTTCGGCAAGCGCCTGGCCCGGATCCGGGTGGTGGACGCGTCCCCGTCGGCCGCCCGCCTCCGGCTGAGCTTCGCCCGCTCGCTGGCCCGTTGGCTGGTCCGCAACGCCTCGGCGGTTCTGCTGCTCGGCCTGGTCTGGCCGCTGTTCGACCGCCCCGCCCGGCGCGGCTGGCACGACCGGATGGCGGGCACCAGGGTCGTCCGGGACTGACCGCGGTCACACGGGGGGCGTGGGGCGAAACGGACTAAATATCCGGAACTTAGCGAATATGTGATGTTCTACTCGGGGAATGAGCACCCACGACCCCTCAGGCTCCGAGCCGGAGGGGGGCGGCCAGCCCTCCTTCGACAAGCAGCCCCCGTACCCGGGTGGCGGCACGCCGGAAGGTGCGCCGTCGGACCCGTCCGGCAACCCGCCGCCGTCGACCCCGCCACCGGCCGGCAGCCCCTACGACGACCGGCCCGGCGCGTACGGCGGCACCTACGGCGGCACCCCCGGCGGTTCGCCGTACGGGCAGGGCCCCTACGGCGGGCCGCCGCCCGGCCAGCCACCGCCCGGATACGGACCCACGGGGCACGGCACACCCGGTGCCGGACCGATCCCCGGGATGCCGCCGCTCGGCAGTTGGCCGAACCGGATCCTCGCGCAGGTGATCGACTACGTGCTCGTGCAGATCGTGGCGATCATCGTGGTGCTGCCCTTCGCCAGCCTCGGCGACCGCTCGGGTTCGGCCGGCGCCTTCTGGCTGGCCTGCGGCCTGCTCCTGATCTACGACGGCGTGATGCTCAGCCGGGACGGCCAGACCCTCGGCAAGAAGGCCATGAAGGTCAGGGTCGCGATGCTGATCGACGGCACCACGCCGACGCCGGCCGCCGCCTGGACGAGGTCCGCCGTCTTCATCCTTCCGGCGGTCATCTGCTGCGCCGCGCTCTGGTGGCTGATCGACGGCCTGTTCGGCGTCTTCGACAAGCCGTACCGCCAGTGCATCCACGACAAGGCCGTGAAGACCGTAGTGGTCTCCACGGTCTGACTCCGGCCCCGTGCGCGGTCCCGCCCGGTGGCGCGTCAGCGCTGCCGGGCGTACGCGTGCCCGGCGGGCGCGGGCGCGGGCGCGGGCGCGGGCGCGTCGGCCGGGGCTGCCGCCGGGCTCGGCGCGGTGGCGGTGGCGGCGGCGCGGCGCTGGGCGGCGGTGGACAGCGACAGCAGCGTCACCAGCGTCCCGAGGGCGAGCGCGAAGCCCACCAGTACGGCGACCTGCAGGACGCCCGTGGCGCCCGAGACGGCCAGCAGCGCCACGGTGGCGGCGACGACGGTGCAGGTGCCGAGGCAGAACTGAGCGGTGGTCGGGCGCGGCATGGCGATCGGTCCTTCGCACGTCGGGGGAACGGGCGGGGCGAAGCGGGGTGGGGCGGTGCCGGGGCTGGGATTCCTGTCCAGGACTCCTACCCGGTACAGGAGTTCGGTAAGTGCAGCCTAAGCCGCCGGGCCCGGGGCACGGGGGGCGCACGGGCTCACTGCGGGGTCGTCCGCCCGACTCGGTACGGTGGTCGGGACTCATCCATCGACGCTCGACGCCCAAGGGAACCTCCGTGCCCATCCCCGCCGACTGGCCCGCCACCGAGGCCGAGGCCCTCGCCGAACAGGAACGGTTGCGCCCGCTCGTCCAGCCCCACGGCCCGGGCCCGGGCGCCGGCTCCGACACCGACGGCGACACCGAGGCCGACACGCTGATCGCCGGTGTGGACGTCGCCTACGACGACGAGCGGGACCTCGTGGTCGCCGCCGCGGTCGTCCTGGACCGCGACACCCTGGCCGTCGTCGAGGAGTCGACCGCCGTCGGCCGGATCGCCTTCCCCTACGTACCCGGCCTGCTCGCCTTTCGTGAACTCCCCGCCGTCCTCGACGCCCTGGCCGCGCTCACCCGCACCCCCGGCACCGTGGTCTGCGACGGCTACGGCCTCGCCCACCCGCGCCGCCTGGGCCTGGCCAGCCACCTCGGCGTGCTCACCGGCCTGCGCACGCTCGGCGTCGCCAAGACCCCGTTCGTCTTCGACCACCACGAGCCCGACGCCGCCCGCGGCGCCTGGACCCCGCTCACCGACCCCGCCACCGGGGAGGAGGTCGGCCGCGCCGTCCGTACCCGGCCCGGCGTCAAGCCGGTGTTCGTCTCCGTCGGCCACCGCATCGGCCTGTCCGAGGCGGTCGACACGACCCTGGCCCTCGCCCCGCACTACCGGCTGCCCGAAACCACCCGCCACGCCGACTCGCTCTGCCGCCGCGCCCTCGCCGCACTCCAGCGGGAGACACCCGTGAACTGACGGCCCGGCAGGTAGTCGACGGTTCGCCGTGAGCGCCGTTCTGCTCGCCCGGCCCATGTGTTAGACATGAGTCTCCCGAGGCTGTGCACGGCAGCACGGGGCGGACGCACGGGGGAGGCGCCGGACGTGGCAACGGGGACCGGATCGA
Source organism: Kitasatospora sp. NPDC050463 (assembly GCF_040655255.1). Classification (NCBI taxonomy): domain Bacteria; kingdom Bacillati; phylum Actinomycetota; class Actinomycetes; order Kitasatosporales; family Streptomycetaceae; genus Kitasatospora; species Kitasatospora sp. NPDC050463. The sequence goes on along the minus strand of NZ_JBFAJO010000006.1, from coordinate 149,162 downwards.
CGGGCGGAGCCGGCGGCGGCTACCGCGTCGAAGTCGAGCAACTACGGGCCTTCGCAGCCCAGGTGAGGCTCCTGCTGGCCGAGTTCGAACGCCACGCCGACGGCACCCGGACACACGGACAGAGCGCCGTCGGCAAGACCTCCTTCGGCACCTTCGCCGAGGCCACCGAACTGCACGGCCGGTACCAGACGATGCGCGACGGGCTGCGCGACGTGCTCAACCAGCTCCAGGACGCCGTCGACGAGGCCCAGAAGAAGGCCGAACTCACCGCCACCAACTACCAGGAGCAGGAACACCGCACCGCCGGCAAGCTGAAGCTCGGCGACGACGGCTGGTCGGTGGCCGCGCCGTCCGCCACCAGCACCGCCGCGTACACCCGGACGGTGGCCCCGCCCCGGCAGCCGGGCGGGAAGTCCGAACGATGACCACCGAACGGGCACAGTCCCACCGGAACGGAGGCGGCCGCCGATGACGTACACCAACTTCAACGACTACAGCCACGCCGAGCTCCGCAAGATGGCCCAGGCCCTGAACCCCGGCGAGGTGATGGCCGCCGGCGACCCCTGGCGCCGCGCGGCCGACACCCTCAAAGCCATCCGCGCCACCCTCACCCGGGCCAGCACCGAGGCCGCCGTCAGCTGGGAGGGCACCACCAGCGACGCCTTCCACAGTCGCATGCTCAACCTCGCCGCCACCATCAACAACGCGGCCTCCTACGCCAACGACGCCGCCAACACCCTCAAAGCCATGTCCGAGGCCATCGCCAAGGCCAAACACGACATGCCCGAGGAGCCCAGCGGCTGGGACCAGCTCAAGGACGGCGTCGGGGACACCGTCTCGTCCCTGTTCGGCGGCGACGACGAGGACACCAAGACCGCCATCGCCGAACAGCGCAAACTCGAAGCCGCCGCCGTCATGCAGACCCTCGCCATGCACTACCGCGTCGCCGCCCCGATGCTGAAGCCGCCACCGCCGTTGCAGCCGGGGCCGAACAAGCGTCGCGGCGACGACTATCAGGATGTTCCTTCGCCTGATGAGTCGTCGGGGGCTTCGACGATCAGCGCCGTTATGGCCGGTGCCAGCTACAGCAGCGTGACAACGTCGCCGACCCCTGGCAGCTCCACGCCGCCTCCTCAGCGAACGACCGGCGAGCCCGCGCGGAATCGCCCGGCGACAGCGGCACCGGCCGTACCGGCCCCACCGGTCGACTCGGGTATCAAGGGAGGCACCGCGCAGGCAGCGCCGAAGCCGCCGGCTGTCACCAACTACGGGCCGGGCACTGGGATCGACGGTACGAAGGCCAGTGTTCCCACGACATCCGCGACCAGCACGTCGCTCCCGAACTCCGGCAGCTCCGGCACCAACCCCGGACCTCAGACGGGGCTCCCGAGCGGGCCGACGGGTGGCGGCTACGAGAGGGCTCGCACCAGTGCCGGGCCGGTTGGGGAAGGGCCGGGAGCGTCGGCCAGCAGCCGGGACAAGGTGGGAACACCGAACAGGGACGTCCCGGGCCGGACCACCGCTCCCGGCGAGGCCGCGGCCCGCAGGGGTAAGGCGTTCGGCACGGGCGAGGTGTTCGAGGGCGGGTTCGGCAGTGGTGGTCGGGGCACCGGAGGGTCCCGACCGAGCAGCGGTCTACCAGGGGGCACCGGCGGCCTCGTCGGCAAGGGTGGGCGATCGGGCCCCGGGGCGAAGGAGGCCTTCACCGAAGGCGGGTCAGGCCTCGGCGCTCGGAGCCGCGGCAGAGGGGAGCCGAGCGCCAGCGTCGGCGGCGGGATGGCGCCGGGCGTTCCACTCGGTGATGCACACCGGCGCAAGAAGGACGGGGAGAAGGAGGGCAAGCGCCCTGACTACCTCGTCGAGGATGAGGAGACCTGGGCGTCGGACAAGCCGGCCAACCCGAACGTGGTGGAATGACCCCTGTCCGTAGGCGGACAGGCCGATGATCGGTCGTCCCCTGGGTCGCTGGCCCAGGGGACGAATCGCTGAGTGAGGTGACCAGGCGTGACGGGCGGTCGGGTGGGGCGTGGAGCAGCCGTGCTCGCTGTTGGAGCCCTGGTGTGGGGGACGGTCCACACGCCGGCGATGGCGGACCAGATCAGGGATGCCCAGTGGCCGTTGAAGAAGTTCGCCGCTGAGGCGAGAGTCTGGCCGATCAGCCAAGGCGACGGTGTGGTTGTTGCCGTGGTGGACGGTGGCGTCAGCCAGGAGCACCAGGACCTCGTCGGCCAGGTGCTGCCCGGCGCCGACTTCTCCGGAGGGAGGACGGACGGGCGGGTGGACAGCGACGGCCACGGAACCGCGATGGCGAGCCTGATCGCCGGCACCGGACACGGGGCTTCGGCGGGGGTCATCGGCCTCGCGCCGAAGGCGAAGATTCTTCCGGTCAGAGTCAGGAGTGTCGACGGCTTGCCGGAGGCCCAGCAGTCCGACCTCGCACAGGCCGTCCGATTCGCCGCCGATCAGGGGGTGAAGGTCATCAATGTCTCCCTCGGGGGGTATTCGGGCGCGGACGCCCTGACGCGGGATGCCATCAAGTACGCGGCCTCCAAGGACATCGTCGTTGTGGCGTCAGCCGGGAACAGCGGAAACAAGTCCTCTCCTGTCGAGTACCCAGCAGCCTTTCCGGGAGTAGTGGCCGTTGCGGCGGTCGATGAGCAGAACAGGGTGTGGGAGAAGTCCACGTTCGGACCCGAGACCACGATCGCCGCGCCGGGCGTCGGGATCTACCACGCGTCAGTCACCTCTACTTCGAGCTACAACGTCGGCAACGGCACCTCGGACGCCACCGCCTACGTCTCCGCCACCGCTGCGTTGATCCGCTCCAAGTACCCCGCTCTCTCGGCCGGGCAGGTCATCAATCGGATGATCAAGAGTGCGACTCCGCCGGGGGACGGGTCGGCGGTGCCGAACGCCCACTACGGGTACGGGGTCGTTGACCCCGCCAGGGCGCTGGAGCCGAACGCCGCGGTGGACGGCGGGGCGAAGGCGAACCCGTTGCTCGGGCGGGCGGAGTCGCAGGGGGCTTCGGCCGGCTCCGCGGCGGAGCCCACCGACGACGCCTCCGTGCCGCCGATGGCGGCGCCGGTGGCCGGGGCGGGCGGGAACGCGGGGGTCACGTACACCCTGCTGGGGGCCGGCGGTCTGCTGGTGCTGGTGGTCGCCGGGGTGGGAGCGGGGCTGATGGCGCGGGCGCGGAAGCGGCGGCGGGCAGCCGTGGCGGGTGCGTCCCCGTACCCGCCGGGGTACGGTCCGCCGCCGCAGCAGCCGCCCTACCGGTGAGCCGGTCGCGCGGGGGCCGTCGTCAGAGCCGGCGGTGCATGATGTGCAGGCCCACGTAGCCCTTCCGCGGGTGGCGGAAGGCTTCGGGGACGGTGGTGAGGATCTCGAAGCCGAGGGATTTCCAGAGGGCCACCGCGCGGTCGTTGGTCTCGACGACGGCGTTGAACTGCATCGCGCGGTAGCCGTCGGCGCGGGCCTGGTCGAGGACGTGGGCGCCGAGGGCGCGGGCGACGCCCCGGCCGCTGTGGCGGGGGTCGACCATGAAGCCCGCGTTGGCGACGTGGGCGCCGCCGCCGGACTGGTTGGGGTGGCTTTCGGCGGTGCCCAGGACGGTGCCGTCCTCGTCGACGGCGACGAAGGTGCGGCCGGGGGCGGGTTTGAACCAGAGTGCGCGGGCCCGGTCCTCGGTGGTGTCGCGGTCCCAGCTGTAGGTCTCGCCGGCGGCGACGATCTCGCGGAGGAAGGGCCAGATGGCCGGCCAGTCGGCGGAGGTGGCTTCGCGGATGAGCATGGTGCCCAGCATGGACCGAGGCCCCCTGCCCCGGCCAGGGATTTCGGTCGGCCCCGGCGCTGCGGCGCCGCCCCGGCTACGCGGCGCCGGCGATCCGCTCGCCGAGGACCGGCCGGTCCTGGCAGTATTTCGGCGGCCGCTGGCGCTCGGGCCGCTGGTGGGAGCGGCCGGGCCGCGGCCATCCTGGACGCATGACCAGTCCTGAGAACGTCGTCGCCACGCCCGCCTCTAAGCCCGCCGCCGGCGCCCCGGCCGCCGCCGGCGCCCCCGCCGGGGCCACCGACCTCACCGCCGTCACGGACCCCGCCGAGGCCATCGTCCCGGACACCAAGGACTGGACCTGGGTGCTGGAGCGGGCCTGCCCGGACTGCGGCCTGGACTCCGCGGCCGTGGACCGCGGGTCCGTCCCCGGGCTGATCCGGGCCAACGCGGACGCCTGGGTGGCGGTGCTGGGCGGCGACGAGGGCGCGCTGCGCCGCCGGCCCCGCCCGGAGGTCTGGTCGGCCCTGGAGTACGCCTGCCATGTCCGGGACGTCTTCCGGCTGTTCCACGTCCGGCTGAACCTCATGCTCGACCAGGACGGCCCGGACTTCCCGAACTGGGACCAGGACGAGACCGCCGTCGCCGAACGCTACGGGGATCAGCAGCCGTCGGCCGTCGCGGTGGAGCTGGCCGAGGCCGGGCGGATCCTGGCGGACGCCTTCGAGCGGGTCGCGGGCGAGCAGTGGCAGCGCACCGGCAACCGCAGCGACGGTGCGCGCTTCACGGTGGAGTCGTTCTCCCGCTACCTGGTCCACGACCCGGTCCACCACCTGTACGACGTGACGGGCGAGCGGGTCTGATCCACCGGACGCGGACGCGGACGCGGACGCCGACGCGGGCGTGGGTCCCGGTCCCCGGGGTGGCGCGAGGGCTTCGCCGGGGTCACCAGCCGGAGGCCTCGCGCAGCATGGTGCGGCGGAGTCGGCCGGCCACGCTGGCGGTGTCGGTGCCGATGACATCGGCGATCTCGGGTGCGGCGAGGCCGACGACGTAGTGCAGGATCGCGAGGTCGTCTTCGGCGGGGTGGTGGGGCAGGGCCGGCGGTCCGGCCTGTCGGGTGTGGTCGCTGACGGTGTCGCGCAGGATCTGCCAGGCGTGTGCGGTGGGATTGGAGCTGCCCAGCAACTCGCGCCAGTGGACGGCGATTTCGGCGAAGGCTTGGTGGACGGCGCCGGCCGCCTCGGTCTGGTCCGGCAGCCACACCCGGGCGTAGCTGAGGTACCGCGGTCGGTGCAGCTCGCAGAACGCCGCGAACTCCAGCGGTACGGCAGGCGGTTCGCCGGGCCCCAGGGGAGGCTCGGCGGTGCTGTCATGACGGTTGGTCATCTCGGCTTCTCGGCGAGTGAGATGGGCTTCTGACGGTCGATCATCTGCGCTCACTCTACGGTAGGCGCTCGGTGCGCTGGGTTACCAATCGGATTGAATGCCCGGAAGGCACCGTCGCTCGGCCGGTTCCGGCGGTGGCCGGCGGTGGGCAGGCGGGCGGCGGGGTGGCGCGGGCCGGTGGTGGAGTGGGACACGGTGGAGCCGTAGGCGCGGAGGCGAGTGCGTCGTGGCCGGTCAGCGGAGTGGGACTGCGGGTTCGCAGGACAGTTGATGAGCCACCGTAGGCGGTTCGGCGGCTCGCGTCCACGCCCTCGGCGTGAAGCCGCGCCCGCGCTACCGGTCGCGCGCGCGGAGGGTCGGGGCAGGTGTTCGGACGGTCCCGGCGGTGGTCTGCGGAGGGGTGGTGCGCTCGCGCCGCCGGGGCGGCGGGGCGGGAGCCGGGCCGGTGGGCCGGGGTCGGTCCGGCCCCCTCCGGCCGCCCCTGTCCGTGCCGGTCGCGCCCGGGCGCCCGACGGGTGGGCGACTGCGCGACGCGGTATCCCGCCTGTTCGAGCGTCAGCCGGTGGGCCGGGCCTCCGTGGAGGTGATCCGGTCGTCCGCCGCGGTGGTCCGTTCGAGCTGGGCGGGGAAGGCGTCGACGGCCCGCCGCCGGGCCAGCTCGGCCGCCGAGGCCGCGGCAGTGGCAGCGGCCTCCGCGGCGCTCACGGCGGCGGCCCCTTCCGGTCCGGTGGGGTCGCCGGTCCGTCGTTCGCGGCCGACGGCGGTGCGGGCGGCCTGGTCCTCGGCCGCCTGTCTCGCGGCCAGGTAGGCCTGGACGGCGGCCATCCCGTACACGGGCTGGATCAGCTGGTGCCCCTTGAAGAAGGGCCGGGCCGGGGCGAATCCGGCCGCGACCACGAGGTCGCGGATCTCGGCTATCTCCGCCTCGCTGCGGGCGGTGAAGCGAACCTCCCAGCCTTTTTTGTACGTATGGCCCTGTTCGCCGCTGCGGCGGGCCGGGTCCGGCCGGCGGACGTATCCGGGCAGGCGGCCAAGGCGGAGCTGGGCCGCGCGGAGGCCGGCGGTCTCGTCACGTGACATGCACCAAGGGTAGGCAATCCGGCGAGTGGGAGTGACTTCCGGAGGAGCTTCGGCGTATGCCCTTGGTCACTCACGGTCAGACACCCTGGTGGCCGCTCGGCTTCGATCAATTGTGACAAGCATATGATCACCCATTACGCCGAATGAGTGAGGGTATGAGGACTTTAGTGCGGACTGGTCCCGGTTTCACGACGGTTGGGTAACAGTGCGTCAGGTGGCCGATGGTCGGTCCGGGCTGTTGGGGATGGTGTCGGCATGAGCTACCGGATTCCCTCGCCGCCACCTTCCCTGGAGGAGCTGGCGAAGCGTCAGCAGAACGTCATCACCGCCAGTCAGCTGCGCGCCCGGGGCGTGCCGGCCCGGGTGGTCACCGGGTACTGCCGCCGTGGCGGCCCCTGGCAGCGGCTGCTGCCCAGGGTCTACCTCCTGCAGTCCGGCGAGCCGACCCCGGAGCAGCGGATGTGGGCGGCCCTGCTCTACGCCGCGCAGAACGGGTGCGAGGAGGGCCGCGGGGAAGGCGCCGTGATCACCGGTACGGCCGCGCTCGCGCTCTACGGCTTCGCCGCCGTGCCGCGGCTGCCCGCCGTCACCGGGGTGGACGTCCTGGTGCCCCGTCAGCGCCGGCTGAAGGACGCCGGTGAGGTCCGGATCCGGCGCACCGAGCGGGAGTTGGTGGCCAGTTCGGTGCACGGCCTGGCCTGCGCCCCGGTCGCCCGGGCGGTGGCCGACGCGCTGCGCGAGTGGGCGGCCGAGGGTGCCGCGCCGGCCTTCGGCGAGGGTGCCGCGCTGCCGGTCCGCGCGGTGCTGCGGGAGGCCGTGGAGCGCCCCGACATCCCGTGCACCGTCCGGGAGTTGGTCGCCGAGCTGACCGAGTCCGGGCTGGCCGCCGACCTGCGGGTGCGGGCCGCCCTGGACGAGCTGCTGGCCGCCGAGCGGGACGCCGCGCTGGAGCGGCTCGGCGCCCTGCTGGACGAGTGGCTGCTGCCCGTCCCGCTGACCGGACCCGAGCTGCGGATGCGCGGCGGCACCTACATCGCCGTCCCGGACCTCTACTGGCCGACGGTGGGGGTGGCGGTGGAGGTCGACTCGGAGCTGCGCTGCGTCAGCGAGGGGGAGGCCGCCTGGGTGCGCGGCGGCCAGCACCGGATGGAGTACCTCGGGGTGCGGCTGGTCCACGTCAGCGGTGCGCGGCTGGCCGCCGAGCCGGAGGTGGTCGGCGCCGAGCTGCGCGAGGCCTTCCGACTGGGCGGCACCGACGTGGTGGAGCTGGTGGTCACCGAGCGGTGAGCCGGCCCCGGCCCGGGGTTCAGCCCCGCACCATCGGCGTCCCGACCAGTTCGACGCCGGCCGCCCGCAGCTCCTCCAGCGCGGCGGCGGTGGTCTGCGGCGCCACACCGGCCGTCAGGTCGAGCAGGACGCGGGTGGAGAAGCCGGCCCGGACGGCGTCCAGCGCGGTGGCCCTGACGCAGTGGTCGGTGGCGAGCCCGACCACGTCGACCTCGGTGACCTGACGCTCGCGAAGCCACTCGATCGGGCCCCGGTTGTTCTCGTCGAAGCCCTCGAAGCCGCTGTACGCCGCCGCGTAGGCGCCCTTGTCGAAGACCGCCTCGATCGCGCCGGAGGTGACGGAGGGCGCGAAGTTGGGGTGGAAGCCGACGCCCTCGGTGCCCGCCACGCAGTGCACCGGCCAGCTGTTGACGTAGTCCGGGGTGTCGGAGAAGTGGTCGCCCGGATCGATGTGGTTGTCGCGGGTGGCGAGGACGTGCTGGTAGCCGGCGTGGGACTCGGCGATCAGGTCGGTGATCGCGGCGGCCACCTCGGCCCCGCCGGCGACGGCCAGGCTGCCGCCCTCGCAGAAGTCGTTCTGCACGTCGACGACGATCAGTGCCCGGTGCATGGCTCGCATCCTCGGTTGTCTGGTGGGGGCGGTGCGCTGGTGCTCCGCGCGTCCGGTGGGAACTCTACGGTCGACTGTAGGCAGTGGCACCCGGAGGCGGAAGGCCCGGGGCGTCCCCGGGCCTTGTGCCCCGGGCCCGGTGGGCCCGCGCCGAGCGGCGGTCAGACGATCAGTTCGGTCGGCAGGACCGGGTCGCCCTTGGACAGCTGGGTGGCCGACAGCGGCAGCCCCGCGCGGGCCCGGACGTGCCGCTCGCGCGCCGAGGCCAGCGGCTCCCGGCCGACCAGCTCGCCGGCCCGCACCAGCGGGACCTGCAGGAGGTGCGGCTCCAGCTCGGCCGGGACCGGTCCGGTGCCGACCACCTCGGCCTCGGCGACGCCGTCCTGGTCGGGCCGGCGGGCCGCCCACTTGCGGCCGCCGACGCTGGTCTTGCCGCCCGCCGCGCGCTTGGCGACCGGCACCAGCGGGCCCTGCGGCACCTCGGCGCGGGCGACCAGCTTGTAGACCATCGCGCAGGTCGGGTGGCCGCTGCCGGTGACCAGGCTGGTGCCGACGCCGTAGCCGTCCACCGGGGCGGCGGCCAGCGCGGCGATCGCGTACTCGTCCAGGTCCGAGGTGACGATGATCTTCGTCTTGTGGGCGCCGAGCTCGTCCAGCTGGCGCCGGACCCGGTGGGCCAGCAGGGTGAGGTCGCCGGAGTCGATCCGTACCGCGCCGAGCTCGGGGCCTGCCACCTCGACGGCGGTGCGGACGGCCTCGCGCAGGTCGAAGGTGTCGACCAGCAGGGTGGTGCCCCGGCCCATCGAGGCGATCTGGGCCCGGAAGGCGTCCCGCTCGGTGTCGTGCACCAGGGTGAAGGCGTGCGCGGCGGTGCCGGTGGTCGGGATGTCGTGGGTGAAGCCGGCCTCCAGGTCGGAGGTGGCCGTGAAGCCGGCCACGTACGCGGCGCGGGCGGCGGCCACGGCGGCCTGCTCGTGGGCGCGCCGGGCGCCCATCTCGATGCACGGGCGTCCGCCGGCGGCGGCGGTCATCCGGGAGGCGGCGGCGGCGATCGCCGAGTCGTGGTTGAGGATCGAGAGGATCACCGTCTCCAGGATCACCCCCTCGGCGAAGCTGCCCTCGACGGTGAGCAGCGGCGAACCGGGGAAGTAGACCTCGCCCTCCGGGTAGCCGTGGATGTCGCCGGTGAACCGGTAGTCGGCCAGGTAGCGCAGGGTGTCGTCCTCGACCACGCCCTGGCCGGCCAGCCAGTCGAGCTGCGCGCTGGTGAAGCGGAAGTTCTCGACGGCGTCCAGGACCCGCCCCGTGCCGGCCATCACGCCGTAGCGGCGGCCGCTCGGCAGGCGGCGGGTGAACACCTCGAAGACGGAGCGGCGGTGCGCGGCTCCGCTGCGCAGGGCGGCCTGCAACATGGTGAGCTCGTAGCGGTCGGTGAGGAGCGCGGTCGAACCGGCCGCGCGCACTGAAGTGGCGTCCATGGGGATGATGCTACTACCACTTAGCGTCAGATTGACGATTTCTCGTCGCGGGCCTTCGCGCCCCCCGGGTCGGAATCGCCCGGAGGTCCCCCGGATGGCAGCATGGGGGCTGAAGGGGTATGTGCGGGAAGAACGGCGAGGAGGACCCAGCGTTGAGTGTCGCGCCCGTGGAGATCGAGCGCCCGGAGGTCGAAGGCCTGCCGGTGGCGGAGCCGGACACGCCCTGGGTGACCATCGTGCACAACGACCCGGTCAACCTGATGAGCTACGTCCAGTACGTGTTCCAGGCCTACTTCGGCTACCCGAAGGACAAGGCCCGGAAGCTCATGATGGAGGTGCACAGTAAGGGCCGGGCGGTGGTCTCCAGCGGATCCCGCGAGGAGATGGAGCGCGACGTGCAGGCGATGCACGGCTACGGCCTCTGGGCCACGCTGCAGCACGACTGACCCGCGAACCGCGCCCCGCACCCCACCGAAGACGACGAAGACGGGCTGACCGATACAGATGGCTGGGTTGTTCGAGAGTGCCGGCGGCGGGAGCGCGGCGATCGCGCTGGACGAGCTGGAGGCCTCCATCCTGCGCTCCCTGGAGGTGCAGATGCTGGAGCTGATCGGACCGGGCCCGGGCGGGGACACGAGCGACCCGCTCGCCGCGCTGTTCGCGGAAGGGCCGAGCGAGGCCCCCGCCGACCCGGCGCTGGCCCGGCTCTTCCCCGACGCCTACGGGGACCCGGAGAAGCCGGACGACGCCGAGACCGCCGAGACCAGGGAGGCCGCCCGGGAGTTCCGCCGCTACACCGAACTGGACCTGCGGGCCCGCAAGCGCGAGGACGCGCTGCAGGTGGTCCGGGCGCTGGACGGGCTCGGCGGCGAGGGCGGCGTGCTCAAGCTGGCCGCCGCCGACTGCCTGCGCTGGCTGGGTGCGCTCAACGACCTGCGGCTGACCCTGGGCGTGCGGCTGGAGGTCGCCGAGGAGGACGAGCAGGGCCTGTACGACCTGCCGGACACCGACGAGCGCAAGCCGCTGGTGATGGCCTACCTGTGGCTGGGTGCCCTGCAGGAGTCGCTGCTGGAGGCGATCGCGGACTGATCCCGCCCGCTCCCGGGCCACCGTGACCCCCCGTCCGCATGCTGGACGGGGGGTCACGGCTTTTCCGCTCAAAACGGGCGGAATCATATGAGGACATGCTCAAATATCGCTCAGATGAACACCGATATCCGGAACCTGCGTGGTACGACTTCTCCACCCCACGAGCCCACCCAGGACGGTGCATCATGGCCGAGCAGATCTACGACGAAGTGGTCGACACCAAACCGGACGAGGAGGGCTACGAACGGGGTCTGGGTAGTCGCCAGATCCAGATGATCGCCATCGGCGGCGCCATCGGCACCGGGCTCTTCCTCGGCGCCGGTACCGCGATCTCCAAGTCCGGGCCGAGCCTGATCCTCTCCTACGCCGTGGCCGGCGTGGTGATCTTCGTGATCATGCGGGCCCTCGGCGAGCTGCTCACCTACCGTCCGGTCTCCGGAAGCTTCGCCGAGTACGCCCGCGAGTTCCTCGGCCCCTTCGCCGGCTTCGTCACCGGCTGGACGTACTGGCTGTTCTGGGTGGTCACCGGCATGGCCGAGACCACCGCCGCCGCCGTCTACGTGAAGTTCTGGGAGCCCGACATCCCGCAGTGGCTCAGCGCGCTCACCTTCCTGGTCATCCTCTACGGGGCCAACCTGATCTCGGTGAAGCTGTTCGGCGAGATCGAGTTCTGGTTCTCGATGGTCAAGGTCACCGCCATCATCGGCATGATCCTGATCGGCATCGGCGTGCTCACCCTCGGCTTCAGCGACGCCGGTGACACCGCGTCGATCACCAACCTCTGGGACGACGGCGGCTTCTTCCCCAAGGGGATCGGCGCCACCGTGATGACACTGCAGATCGTGATGTTCGCCTACCTCGGCGTCGAACTGGTCGGCGTCACCGCCGGCGAGAGCGAGAACCCCCAGAAGACCCTGCCGCGCGCCATCAACACGCTGCCCTGGCGGATCGCGCTCTTCTACATCGGCGCCCTGGTGATCATCCTCTCGCTCGTCCCGTGGACCGAATTCCAGCCCGGCGTCAGCCCGTTCGTCGCCGCCTTCGGCAAGATCGGCATCCCCGCCGCGGCCGGCATCATCAACTTCGTGGTGCTCACCGCCGCGCTCTCCTCCTGCAACTCCGGCATGTACTCCACCGGCCGGATGCTGCGCGACCTCGCCCTGCGCGGTCAGGCCCCCGGGCGGCTCACCAAGCTCAACTCCCACCGCAGCCCCGCCGTCGCGATCACCCTCTCCGCCCTGCTGATGGGCGTCGGCGTGGTGCTCAACTACCTCGTCCCGGCCAAGGCGTTCGAGTACATCACCTCGGTGGCCACCGTCTGCGGCCTCTGGACCTGGTCGATGATCCTGATCTGCCAGATCCGCTACCGGAAGGCCTGGCGGGGCGGGCACCTGCCGCCGCCGAGCTTCAAGGCACCCGGCGGCACCTGGAGCAGCTGGGCCGCGCTCGGCTTCCTCGCCCTGGTGATCGTGCTGATCGCGCTCGACAAGGACAACCGGATCTCGCTGTACGTCTTCCCCGGCTGGGCCGTCGTGCTCGTGGTCGGCTACCAGGTGCTCAAGCGCCGCCGCCCGCAGGCCGTCCACGCCGTCGCCCACGACCACCTGCACGCCCGCAACGGTGCGGGCGACGCCCACTGAGCCGCCCACCGGACGCGCCGCCCGCCGGCGCCGACCACGCCCCGGACGCCCCGGCGGACACCCGCCGGGGCGTGGCTATCCTGACCGCATGCTGACCATCACCCGAGAACTGCGCGACGCCATCGTCGCCCACGCCCGCGCCGACCACCCGGACGAGGCCTGTGGCGTGGTCGCCGGACCGGCCGGCAGCGGACGGCCCGAGCGGTTCGTCCCGATGCTCAACGCCGCCCGCTCGCCCACCTTCTACGAGTTCGACTCGGGCGACCTGCTGAAGCTCTACCGCGAGATGGACGACCGGGACGAGGAGCCCGTCATCGTCTACCACTCGCACACCGCCACCGAGGCCTACCCGTCACGCACCGACGTGAGCTACGCCTCCGAGCCGTTCGCCCACTACGTCCTGGTCTCCACCGCCGACGGCAACGGCCCGGACGACCCGTACCAGTTCCGCTCGTTCCGCATCGTGGACGGCGCGATCACAGAAGAAGACGTCCAGGTCGTCGAGGCCCACCAGCCCTGACCCGCACCCCCCTGGGCGCGGCCCGCCACCGTCCCGGAGACGGCGGCGGGCCGGTGTCGTCTCAACAGCAGAAACGCAAACATCCGGATCCCGAGACAGGCATGTCGGAGCGAGCCCGGGAATCTATACGATGAGCCCATGCGTTCCGTCGATGTGAGCACCCAGGCCCCGGGCACCCGCCTCGTGGCGCGCCTGCACGTCGACCTGTGCCGGCTCGCCAGCGCGATCTGTCCCGGCACGCCGGCGCGCTCGCGCTGAGCCGCCCGACCAGGCCCGCCGCACGCCCTGCGCACCGGGCCCGACCCGCCCTGCCGCGCCCGCTGCGGCCCACCCACTCACGACTCGCACAGGAGCGCACCCATGGCCATCGAGGTCCGCATCCCGACCATCCTCCGCACCTACACCGACGGCGCCAAGGCCGTCGAGGGCACCGGCAGCAACCTCGGGGAACTCTTCCAGGACCTCGATGCCCGGCACCCGGGCATCGCCGCCCGCCTGCTGGACGGCGGCGAGCTGCGCCGCTTCGTCAACGTCTACCTCAACGACGAGGACGTCCGCTTCCTGGAGGGCATCTCCACCGCCCTCGCCGACGGCGACAGCGTCACCATCCTGCCCGCCGTCGCCGGCGGCGCCCGCTGACCTCCGGCCCTCCCGCCCGCCGGCCGCGCGGGCGGGAGGGCCGCCGCACCCGACCCTCACCGCCGTTGCCGGAGGCACCCCTTGCGTTACGACAGCCCGCTCGAAGCCGTCGGCAACACCCCGCTGGTCCGCCTGCCCCGACTCTCCGCCGCCGTCCCCGGCAACACCGACGGCCTGGTCACCCTCTGGGCCAAGCTGGAGGACCGCAACCCCACCGGCTCCATCAAGGACCGCCCCGCGCTGCACATGATCGAGCGCGCCGAGGCCGCCGGGCTGCTCACCCCCGGCTGCACCATCCTGGAGCCCACCAGCGGCAACACCGGCATCTCGCTCGCCATGGCCGCCAAGCTCAAGGGCTACCGCATGGTCTGCGTGATGCCCGAGAACACCAGCGAGGAGCGCCGCGAACTGCTGCGCATGTGGGGCGCGGAGATCATCCCCTCACCGGCCGCCGGCGGCTCCAACACCGCGGTGCGGATCGCCAAGGAGATCGCCGCCGAGCACCCCGACTGGGTGATGCTCTACCAGTACGGCAACCCCGACAACGCCGGCGCCCACTACGCCACCACCGGCCCCGAGATCCTCGCCGACCTGCCCTCCGTCACCCACTTCGTGGCCGGCCTCGGCACCACCGGCACCCTGATGGGCGTCGGCCGGTTCCTGCGCGAGAAGGTGCCCGGCGTGCGGATCGTCGCCGCCGAACCCCGCTACGACGACCTGGTCTACGGCCTGCGCAACCTCGACGAGGGCTTCGTCCCCGAGCTGTACGACGCCGGGGTGCTCACCACCCGCTTCTCGGTCGGCTCCGCCGACGCCGTCCGCCGTACCCGCGAACTCCTGCAGCAGGAGGGCATCTTCGCCGGCGTCTCCACCGGCGCCATCCTGCACGCCGCCATCGGCGTCGGCCGCAAGGCCGCCGCGGCCGCGGAGCGCGCCGACATCGTCTTCGTCGTCGCGGACGGAGGCTGGAAGTACCTCTCCACCGGCATCTACACCGCCGAGTCGACCGAGGCCGCGGTCGAGGCCCTGCAGGGCCAGCTCTGGGCCTGACCCGCAGCCCCGCGACCGCCCGCCGGGCCGGCTCCGCCCCTACCGGCTAACCCCGGACCGCCTGCCGGGCCCGCGTCCAGATCTGCCGGTCCACCACACCGGCCCGGCGGCGGAACGCCGACAGCGGTACCTCGCGCAGCTCGTCGGTCTCCAGCCAGCTGGTCCGGCCCCGGCGGTCACCCACCGAGCCGGGCGGCAGCGGCAGCACACCCGGCCGCTCCGCGTGGTGCTTGCTGGTGATCTTCGCGACGGTCGCGGTGCGCCCGTTCACCCGCAGCACCAGGCAGGGGCGGTCCTTCGCCCCCGGGCCGTCCTCGAACGGCACCTCCGCCCACCAGATCTCCTGCGCCGCCGGGCCCGAACGTCCCTTCGCCGGGCGCCGCCCGGGCTCCGGAACGGCCGGCGCCGACGCGCCGCGCGCCCGCCGGACCAGCACCGACGCGACGAAGGCCAGGACCGCGACACCCGCCACGGCCAGGAACACCCAGAAGCCAGTCATGCGCCAGACCGTACCCGGCACGCGGCCGCCCCCACCACCGTGACGGCTGTGACCGTTGAGCATTTATCCGTTCCCTGCTCCCGGTTCGTCACGGTATGACCACAGAGTCCGTTCCGCGCTCAAGCCCGTCCCGGAGCCCGGAAAGCTGATCACGCACGTCCCCCTGCAGCCGGAGGTGACCCGTGAGCCGCAGCACCGACCTGTGGTCCTACGCCGAGATCGCCCGCCACATCAACGTCCAGCCGGAGACCGTCCGCAACTACCGCCGACACGGCCTGCTCCCCGACCCCGACGTCATCGACGGCAGCGGACACCCCCGCTGGTACCCCGACACGATCAAGGCCTGGGCCCGCCGGCGCCCCGGCCACCGCTGAACCACCGCACCGCCCCCGCTCCCGGCGTTCTGGTGATTCCAGCCACAGCGCGGCACGGAGACGGGGGCAAAGTGCCCCTCCGCCCTTACTCTCGACACGCGAACGCAGTGCTACCCGCCGGTTCACCGGCCGGTACTGCCATTGACCAGCAGCCAGGACGTGTCGGGGCGGAGGGGCTCGGATGAAACTGACCGTGGTGGGGTGCTCGGGGAGCTTCCCGTCCGCCGACTCGCCGTGCTCCAGCTACCTCGTGGAGGCCGACGGCTACCGCGTCGTACTCGACCTCGGCAACGGCGCGCTCGGCGCCCTCCAGAAGTACGTCAGCCTCTACGAGGTCGACGCCGTGCTGCTCAGCCACCTGCACGCCGACCACTGCGTCGACCTCTGCGCCTACTGGGTCGCCCGCAACTACCGGGCCGAGGGCTGCCCTGACCCGATGCCCGTCTACGGACCGGCCGGCACCGCCGAACGGATGGCCCGCGCCTACGACATGCCCGAGAACCCCGGCATGAAGGAGGTCTTCGACTTCCGCACCCTCACCCCCGGCACCTTCGACCTCGGCCCGTTCCGGATCGAGGTCGCCCAGGTCAACCACCCCGTCGACGCCTTCGCCTTCCGGCTCGAACACGCCGGCCGCAGCCTCGTCTACTCCGGCGACACCGGCGAGAGCGCCGCACTCGTCGAACTCGCCCGCGACAGCGACCTCTTCCTCTGCGAAGCCGCCTACGTCGACGGCCGCGACACCTACCGGGCCGTCCATCTCAACGGCCGCGAGGCCGGCGAACACGCCACCGCCGCCCGCGCCCGCCACCTCGTCCTCACCCACATCCCGCCGTGGACCGACGCCGAACACAACCGCCGGGACGCCGCCGCCGCCTTCACCGGCCCGGTCGACATCGCCCGGGCCGGCGCCGTCTACGAGCTCTGAACACTCAGCAGACCGGCGTCAACCAGCGCCGGTAGCGGGCATCGGCACCCGAGACCGCCGCCTCGTACGCCTCCCGCAACCGGCCGGTGACCGGACCGGGCGCGGCCGGCAACTCACGGTCGTCCAGCGAGCGGACCGGGACGACACCCGCCGCCGTCCCGCACAGGAACACCTCGTCCGCCGCGTACAGGTCCGAGCGCAGCAGACCCTCCACCCGCGCCGGCACCCCCAGGCCGGCGGCCAGCTCCAGCACCGTGTCCTGGGTGATCCCCTCCAGCGCCCCCGCACTCGCCGGCGGTGTCCGCAGCACCCCGTCGCGCACCATGAACACGTTCTCGCCGGTGCACTCGCTCACCGAACCGTCCGGGCCCAGCAGCAGCGCCTCGTCGTACCCCGCGTCGGTCGCCTCCCGGCGGGCCAGCACCGAGTTCAGATACGGCCCCGTCGCCTTCGCCGCCGGGGGCACCGCGTTCGGGTCGTTCCGCCGCCAACTGCTCGTCTTCACCCTGATCCCCCCACCTCCGTCCGGCAGTTGGGAATGCCACTCCCAGCTCGCGATCGCCGTCGTGGTGGGCGAGAAGCGCATGTCCAGACCCATCGAGCCGTACCCCAGGAACGCGAAGTGCCGCAGATAGCACGACCGGTGACCGTTCACCCGCACCAGGGCCACCGTCGCCTTGGTCAAATCCTCCACACTGTAGGAAAGTTCCATCCGCAGCATGCGCGCACTGCGCTCCAGTCGGCGCAGGTGCTCCGGCAGCCGGAACACCGCCGGACCGTCCGCCGTCGCGAACACCCGGGTGCCCTCCAGCACCCCCGTGCCGTAGTGCAGGCCGTGCGTCAGCACGTGCGTCCGCGCCTGCTGCCAGGGCACCAGCGCGCCGTCCAACCAGATCGTCGAAGCCTCGGGAAGAGCCATGCCGCCCATCCTGACCACCGCCGCGCCGCCGGTCAGCCACCCCGGCACTGCCGGAACCGGCCATGACCGGGAGCGGAAGCGACGCCGTCTCGCCCCTCGGAAGCCCCGCCCCGCCCGCGCCCGGCCTCACTACGCTGCGCCGATGGAGCGCACGGAGAACGCGGGGAACCCCGCCGGGAGCGACGCCACCCGGCTCTACGCCCGCCTGCTCGCCGACCCCGGGAACCCGCCCGCCGCACCCGGTCCCGACTGGGACGAGCACCGCCTGGCCGCCGCCACCACCGAACTCCGCACCCTCGGCCTGCTCCAGCCCACCGCCGCCGAGGCCGGCGGACACGCCGCCGTCTCCGTCGACACCGCCGTCCGCCAGCTCCTGCTCGACACGGACGCCCACGTCACCGACCTCGTCGCCGCCCTGGGCCGCGCCCGCGACGCCGTCGACCGCCTGCACACCGACTACCTGCCGATCCAGCACCGCGACCACACCGACGCCGCCCTCGAACTCGTCCGCGGCGCCGACCGGATCGCCGCCCTGCTGGAGGACGCCGCCCGCGGCGCCCGCACCGAGGCACTCTCCCTGCGGCCCGGCCAGGACCTCTCCGGCCCCGCCCTGGCCGGCAAACTCGCCCGCGAACGGCTCGCCCTCGCCCACGGCGCCACCCTGCGCACCATCTACCCGGCCGCCGCGCTGCGCCGGCCCGCCGTGCTCGCGCACGTCCGCGAACTGACCGCGGCCGGCGCCCGGATCAGGACCGCGCACTCGCTGCCGCTGTGGCTGATCGTGGTCGACGCCCGGCTGGCGATCCTGCCCGCGCCGGGCGCCGGCCCCGGCGGGGACGCCCCGGTCGCCGAGGCGGCCGTGGTGGTCCGCGAGCCGGCTCTGGTCGCCCTGGTGGCGGAGCTGTTCGAGTACTTCTGGTCGGCGGCCCGGACGCCGCCGGAACTCCTCGCCGGTAGCGGCAGGATGACGGAACGTCACGATCTGGTGCTGCGGCTGCTCGCGGCCGGTCTGACCGATGCGGCGATCGCCCGGAAGCTGGAGGTCTCCGAGCGGACGGTGCGTCGGCTGGTCGCCGAGCTGACCGCCGGCCTGGGTGCGGAGAGCCGCTTCCAGGCCGGCGTCCACGCGGCCCTCCTCGGCTGGATCTGAGGCCGCTCCCGGGCCGTGCCGGGCGGCGCCGGGCCACTCGGCACCGCCGGGCGGCGCTTGCCGGCCGGTCAGCGCCGCCCGGGCACGGGCAGGCCGAGGTGGTCGCGCAGCGTCGTCCCGGTGTACTCGGTACGGAACACCCCGCGCTCCTGGAGCAGTGGCACCACCTGGTCGACGAAGTCGTCCAGACCGCCCGGGGTGAGGTGCGGGACGAGGATGAAGCCGTCCGCCGCATCGTTCTGCACATAGGCGTCGAGCTGCGCGGCGACCGTCGCCGGAGTGCCGATGAAGGACTGCCGGCCGGTCACCTCGATCACCAGTTCACGGCTGGTGAGCTGCTTCTCGGCGGCCACCGCCCGCCACCGGGCGGCGATCTCCAGCGGGTCCCCGAGCTTGGTCCGGCCCTGCACGAGGGTGCTGTCGGCCACCGGGTCGGCCGCGGGCAGCGGGCCGTCCGGGTCGTGGCCGGACAGGTCGATGCCCCAGACCTGCTCCAGGAAGGCGATGGCGGTCTGCGGCCCGACCTGGGCGCGGCGGATCTCGGCGGCGCGCTCGGTCGCCTCGTCCTCGGTGTCACCCAGGACGTAGGTGACGCCGGGCATGATCTTCAGCTCGTCCGGCTTGCGCCCGTACGCGGCCAGTCGGCGCTTGACGTCGGCGTGGAAGGCCTGGCCGGAGGCGAGGGTCGAGTGCCGGCTGAAGATGATGTCGGCCGCGGCGGCGGCGAACTCCCGGCCCTCGTCGGAGTCCCCGGCCTGGATCACCACCGGGTGGCCCTGGGGTGGGCGCGGCAGCGGGAGCCGACCCTCGACGTCGAACTGCGGGCCGCGGTGCCGGACGTCCTCGCCGTCCCAGAACTCCCTGGTCAGCTGGACGAATTCGGCGGCGCGGGTGTACCGGTCGGCGTGGTCGAGATAGCCGCCGCGGCGGAAGTTCGCACCGGTGAAGGCGTCCGAGGAGGTGACCACGTTCCAGGCGGCCCGGCCCCCGGAGAGGTGGTCGAGCGACGCGAACCGCCGGGCCAGTTCGTACGGTTCGTTGAAGGTGGCGTTGACGGTGGCGGCCAGCCCGAGGTGGGTGGTGACGGCGGCCAGCGCGCCGAGGACGGTGATCGACTCGGGTCGGCCGACCACGTCCAGGTCGTGGATCAGGCCGTTGACCTCGCGCAGGCGCAGGCCCTCGGCGAGGAAGAAGAAGTCGAACCGGCCGCGTTCGGCGGTCTGGGCGAGGTGGCGGAAGGAGGCGAACTCGATCTGGCTGCGGGACGCCGGGTCGGTCCAGACCGTGGTGTTGTTGACGCCCGGGAAGTGCGCGGCCAGGTGGATCTGCTTCAGCGGTCGGTCCGTCATCGGGTCACCTCGGCATGGGCGGTGGTGGTCGCGGCGGGAGCGGCAGCCGGGCGGGGAACGGCGGCGGCGGGGGTGTAGCGACTGGCCGGGCGGGCCAGGCCGAGGTGGTCGCGCAGGGTGGCGCCGGTGTAGCCGACGCGGAACAGGCCGCGCTCGCGCAGGGCGGGGACGACCCGGTCGGCCACCGCGGCGAGGTCCCGGGCCGGCTCCGCGGGTACCAGGTGGAAGCCGTCGACGCCGCCGCCGCCCTCGGTGATCTCCCTGGTCAGGGCCTCGATCGCGGCACTGTCGGGGAGGTCCGCGGTGAGCCGGGCGAGGATCCGCAGGCTCTCGCCCGCGCGCAGCCTCAGCTCGGTGGCGGCGGTCAGCCGGGCGGCCGGGCCGGGGGCGTCCAGCAGGACGACGTCCGCGTACCGGGAGGCGGTCTCCACCCGGGCCCGGCTGCCGGCCGGGGCGCCCGGAGCGAGGTCCGCGGCGGCGACCGGCACCGCGATGACCGGCCGGCCCTGGGGCGGGCGCGGGGTGATGGAGGGGCCGCGCACCGAGAAGTGCGGGCCCTCGAAGTCGATGTAGTGCAGTTTGTCCCGGTCGATGAACCGGCCGGTGGCCACGTCGCGGATCTCCGCGTCGTCCTCCCAGCTGTCCCAGAGCCGCGCGGCGACCTCGGCGGCGTCGGCGGCCTCGGCCCAGAGTTCGTCGGCCGGGGCGACGCCCTTGCGGCCGAAGGCGCGGGCCTGCGCCTCGGTGTCGGAGATCCCGATCAGCCAGCCGGCCCTGCCCTCGCTCACCCAGTCCAGGGTGTTGACCGAGGTCGAGGTGTGGAACGGCTCGGTGTGCGTGGTGGTGACGGTCGGGACCAGGCCGAGCCCCCGGGTCCGCGGCGCGAGCCGGGCGAAGGTGGCGAGGGCGTCGAGCCGGCGCGGCTCGGGCGCGTAGGAGTCGTCGAGGGTGACGAAGTCGAGCGTGGCCCGCTCGGCGAGGCGGGCGAGGGCGGTGAAGTGCCCGGCGTCGAAACGGCCGGGACTGTCGAGGGCGGCGGACAGGTGCAACTGGCGCGGCATGGCGGGGCCTGGACTTTCCTCGTGCGTGCGCGCTTCTTCAGGTCGTCGCGCGCGGAACGCAGCTGGCTACGTGGCGGTGGCCCGGGTACGGGCTGACACGGGAGGCGGGGAAGCGGGGGCCGGGGCGCGGCGGGGGGTCAGCCGGGCGGCGGCGCGGGGAACGGACGGCTCAGGCGCAACACGCGGCCGACCACACACGACCGAAGTCGATGTGGCAGCGGCTGACCAGGATGCGCGGCGCGTTCACCGCTTCAGTTGACCAGCGATGTCGCCGGTTCGTCAACCGTCGTCCCACCGGGCGGTCCGTGATCGCGCGGCCGCGCCGGGACGCGCGACGGCCCCGCCCCGCCGCTCGGGGGAGCGGGCGGCGGGGCGGGGCCGGGGGTGCTGCGGGTCGTTCCTCGGCGTCAGGCCTTGGTGACGTCCTCGATCTCCTCGTCGTCCTCACGACCGGGGGTCTTGAGGTCGAACTTGACGATCGCGAAGCGGAAGAGGAAGTAGTACAGGGCGGCGAAGGCGAGACCCAGCGGGATGATCATCCACGGGTCGGTGGCCTTGTTCCACGCCAGCAGGTAGTCGATCAGGCCACCGGAGAACGTGAAGCCGTCGTGCACGCCGAGTGCCCAGGTGACGGCCATCGAGACGGCGGTCAGCAGCGCGTGGATCACGTACAGCAGCGGGGCGATGAAGACGAAGGAGAACTCGATCGGCTCGGTGACACCCGTGACGAAGGAGGTCAGCGCCAGCGAGAGCATCATGCCGGTGACGGCCTTGCGGCGGTGCGGCCTGGCGGTGTGGGCGATGGCGAACGCGGCGGCCGGCAGCGCGAACATCATGATCGGGAAGAAGCCCGACATGAACTGTCCGGCGGTCGGGTCGCCGGCGAAGAAGCGGGTCAGGTCGCCGTGCACGACGGTGCCGTCGGGCTTGGTGAAGTCTCCGGTCTGGAACCAGGCGTAGGAGTTCACGAACTGGTGCATGCCGACCGGCAGCAGACCGCGGTTGACCAGGCCGAACGCGCCCGCGCCGACGGCGCCCGCACCGATCAGGGTGTCGTTCAGGCTCTTGATGGCGTCGCCGATCGGGCCCCAGGTCAGGGCGAACACGACACCGACGGCGGTGCCGACGAAGGCCATGAGGATCGGGACGAGACGCCGGCCGTTGAAGAAGCCCAGCCAGTCGACCAGCTTGGTGCGGTGGTACTTCTGCCACAGCACGGCGGAGAGCAGGCCGATCACGATACCGCCGAGCACGCCCGGGTTCTGGTAGGTGGCGGCGGTGTACTTGCCGTCGGCGACCACGGCGTCGGTGACCGGGAACGCGGTCAGCACGTTCTTGTACACCAGGAAGCCGACGAGGGCCGCGAGGGCGGTGGAGCCGTCGGCCTTCTTGGCGAAGCCGATCGCGATGCCCACGGCGAACAGCAGCGGCAGGTTGTCGAAGACGGCGCCACCGGCGGTGTTGAACACCGCGGCGACCTTGTCCCAGCCGAGGCCGTCCTTGCCGAACACATCGTCCTGGCCGAGGCGCAGCAGCAGACCGGCGGCCGGGAGAACGGCGATGGGCAGCTGGAGGCTGCGGCCGATCTTCTGCAGACCCTGCAGCAGGTTCTGGCCGAACTTCTTGGTGGGGCTTGGCGTGGCCGGAGCCGCAGCGGGCGCCGGTGCCTGCGCAGACTGACTCATGGGGGTGGGTTCCTAACGGCAGGGCGGGTCGGTCGGGGGTAGGTGCACAGAGGGGCCGAACCGCGAACTGGTCTACACCACACGTGGTGTAGACCAGTTTTGTAGCACGGGTGGAGAAGGGGGGGAAGCCCTGAAAGCGCCGCTGGTGAGAAGCGCTATGAAATCGAAACCTACTTGCGGATCGACGATCATGATTACCCGCCGCGATTGGGATTTTGGCTATTTGCGCAACAAAAAGGCCCGGGGCCTTCGACGGCAGGGCCGGCGGCCCCCGGGCGGGCGGTCGGCGAGGGGTCGGCGAGGGGCCGGTGGGCGCTCGGTCGGCGGCCGACGGGTGGGTCGACCGGTGGGTCGGCGGGGTCCGCGGGTGGCCGGGTGCCGCCGCCCCGGGGGCGCCGCCGGCTGCCCCGGGCGCCCGGGCGGGCGGGCTGTGCCGGCCGGACGCGGAGATCGCGGCGGCGGGCCGACGGGATGTTCCGGACCCCCTGATCGGGCGCCGGGTATTCGCCGGCTCATTGCGCCCCGACTCGGCGGATGCTGCCGCCCGCCCGGAGAAACCGAGGGCGGCGCCGGTGGGCGGCGGCGGCGGATTGCCGGACCGTGATCCGCGCGGCGCCGGTGATCTTCCCCCCACCCGGTGCGCCGCCTTCGCTACGGCCGCCGGGCCCGGCGGCCGCAGAACGCCGCAGCCCCGTCCTGGCGGGGCCCGGGCCGCCGGATCCCGGGCCCCGGGCCGGCTGTCGAATTTCCCGGGCCGGCCGGGGAAGTGATATGCGGCCGGGGCGAATGTCCTGTCGGGGATATGACGAAGGCCCTCGGACCAATGGTCCAAGGGCCTTTGTCGGGAAAGTCTCCGGTGGCGCTCGGTTTATGCCTTGGTGACGTCCTCGACCTCCTCGTCGTCCTCGCGCCCGGGAGTTTTCATGTTGAATTTCACGATGATGAACAGGAAGAGCACGTAGTACACGGCGGCGAAGCAGAGCCCGATCAGGATGATCAGCCAGGGCTTGGTGGCCAGACTCCAGTTGATCGCGTAGTCGATCAGGCCGGCCGAGAAGCTGAAGCCGTCGTGCACCCCGAGCGCCCAGGTGATCGCCATCGACGCACCGGTCAGCAGCGCGTGCACCGCGTACAGCGCGGGGGCGACATAGGCGAAGGAGTACTCGATCGGCTCGGTGACGCCGGTCACGAAGGACGTCAGGCCGACCGAGAGCATCAGGCCGTAGATCTCCTTGCGGCGGTGCGGCTTGGCCGCGTGTGCCATGGCCAGAGCCGCGGCCGGGAGCGCGAACATCATGATCGGGAAGAAGCCGGAGGTGAACTGGCCCGCCGTCGGGTCGCCGGCCAGGAAGCGCGGAATGTCGCCGTGGACGACGACGCCGTCCGCCTTGGTGTAGTCGCCGAACTGGAACCAGACGAAGGTGTTCAGCAACTGGTGCATGCCGATCAGCAGCAGCACGCGGTTGGCGACGCCGAAGATGCCGGCGCCGCCCGCGCCCAGGTCGGCCAACTGCTGGCTCACGTCGTTGAAGGCCCGGCCGATCGGCGGCCAGGCCCAGACCGCGAGGACCGCCAGCAGCATGCCCACCACGGCGGTGATCATCGGGACGAGGCGGCGGCCGTTGAAGAAGCCCAGCCAGTCGACCAGCCGGGTGCGGTGGAAGCGCACCCAGAGCCAGGCCGACAGCAGGCCGATCAGGATGCCCCCCAGGACGCCCGGGTTCTGATAGGTCGCGGCGGCCGATTTCGCCGAGGTGAAGTCCACGCACTGTGAGCCGACCAGGACGGTCGGCGGCTTGCAGTCCTCCGGGAAGGCGTGCAGGACCGCGTAGAAGACCAGGAAGCCCACCACGGCCGCCAGTGCCGTGGAGCCGTCCGCCTTCTTGGCCATGCCGATCGCGACACCGATGCAGAACAGCATCGGCAGGCCCAGCGAGGAGTCCAGCAGGGCGCCGCCCGCCGCCGCGAACACCTTGGCGACGTCGTCCCAGCCGAGCCCGTCCTTGCCGAACACGTCGGGTTGCCCGAGCCGGTTGAGGATGCCCGCCGCCGGCAGCACCGCGACCGGCAGCTGGAGCGAGCGGCCCATCTTCTGGAGTCCGCCGTAGAAGGTGTGCCACCACGTGGTCTGCGGGGCTGTGGCGCCTGCCGAACTCATCCTTCGCCCTCCGGGAGCAGTTGCCGACCGGTGGCCCCCCGGGGGACCCTCGGACGGGGGCCAGGAACACCCGGGGCGCTTCCCGCGTTCATCGGAGTACACATATATTGGTGTAGACCACCTTGGGAGGCAGGCCGCGCGCACCGGGGCAGAGACCCCGCTGATCGTCATCCTCGGGCGAAGATCCAGAGCATGCGCGCCGGAATGGGCCAAAAGTGGACTAACGTGGCAGATCGGTCCAACCCGGGTGATGCTGGTCGCGCTGTGGCGCAGCGCGACGGCAGCTGAATCCGGGTCAGCACCGGCAGCGACCTCCCCGGCCATCGGCCGGGGGCACCCCGGCACAGCGCAGGACGGCACCCGGCAGAGCAGCCGACGGGCCGAGACAGAGGGAGAGAAACAGATGGCCAGCAAGGCTGAGAAGATCGTCGCCGGTCTGGGCGGCATCGACAACATCGAAGAGGTCGAAGGCTGCATCACCCGCCTGCGCACCGAGGTCAAGGACGCCTCCCTCGTCGACGAGGCCGCGCTGAAGGCCGCCGGCGCCCACGGCGTCGTCAAGATGGGCACCGCGATCCAGGTCGTCATCGGCACCGACGCCGACCCGATCGCCGCCGACATCGAGGACATGATGTGAGCTGAGCCCACCAGGCTCACCACCAGCCGGCCCGCCGCCCCCCAAGGGACGGCGGGCCGGCCCCGTTCGACCCGAACCCTTCCCGGCCCGAACCCTTCCCGATCCGGACCCCGCCGCCGGGCCCGCCCCTTCGGGCACCGCACCGGCCCGACCGGGCAGCACCACCGACCCACCGGGCACCGCCCACGCGTCCGTCGGGGCGTACCGGGACCACCCCACCGAAACCGCTACGCTCGGTGCCTATGTCACGCATCGACGGCCGCACCCCCGACCAGCTCCGCCCCATCACCATCGAGCGGGGCTGGAGCAAGCACGCCGAAGGCTCCGTCCTCATCTCCTACGGCGACACCAAGGTGCTGTGCACCGCCAGCGTCACCGAAGGCGTCCCGCGCTGGCGCAAGGGCAGCGGCGAAGGCTGGGTCACCGCCGAGTACTCCATGCTCCCCCGCGCCACCAACACCCGCGGCGACCGCGAGGCCGTCAAGGGCCGCATCGGTGGCCGCACCCACGAGATCAGCCGCCTCATCGGCCGCTCGCTGCGCGCCGTCATCGACCACCGCGCCCTCGCCGAGAACACCATCGTCCTCGACTGCGACGTCCTCCAGGCCGACGGCGGCACCCGCACCGCCGCCATCACCGGCGCCTACGTCGCCCTCGTCGACGCCGTCTCCTGGGCCCGCGAGAAGAAGATCCTCCGCGCCAAGGGCCAGCCCATCACCGGCGGCGTCAGCGCAGTCAGCGTCGGCATCATCGACGGCGTCCCCATGCTCGACCTCCAGTACGAGGAGGACGTCCGCGCCGAGACCGACATGAACATCGTCTGCACCTCCGACGGCCGCTTCGTCGAGGTCCAGGGCACCGCCGAAGGCGCCCCCTTCGACCGCGCCCTGCTCGACCAGCTCCTCGACCTCGGCACCCTCGGCTGCGCCGAGTTGGACGAGATCCAGCGCAAGGCCCTGGAGGGCTGAACCCCTCGTCGGTGCCCGAAGGGCTCCGGCGCACGGCCGAACCGCGGCGCCGCCGCTGTACAGGCCGGGCCCGGAGCCCTTACGGTTCCCGCAGCACCCCCGTTGCGGGAACCGCGCACCCTCGGCGCGCGTCCTTCCGTTACGGAACCCGCGCACCCAGGAGGACCGGATGCCCCCGAGCATCGCCCGCCCCGCCACCCTCGCCGTGGCCGGCCTGATCGCCATCCTCCCGCTCAGCGCGGTCAGTTGCTCGGCCGCCCAGAAGGCACTCGACTGCGGCAACACGGCGGTCCGCATCACCGGTGACATCAGCGACGTCACCACCGCCTTCAACAACGCGAGCAACGACTCGGCCGCCGCCGGACAAGCCCTGCAGAAGCTGAAGAACGACCTCGACGACCTCGGCAAGAACTCCAAGAACACCGACGTCGCCAAGGCCATCACCGACCTCAACACCCAGGTCGACAAGGTCCAGCAGGCCGTCAACAACAAGCAGGCCCCCGACCTCAAGCCGCTCGGCGACGCCGCCGGCAACCTCACCCAGGTCTGCACCGGCTGACGTCCGGTTAGGGTGGGTTCATGCCCACCCGTCTGATTCTCGCCACCCGCAACCAGAACAAGGTCGCCGAGCTCCGCGCCATCCTCGGCGAGGCCGGCCTCGACGTCGAACTGGTCGGCGCCGATGCCTACCCGGAGATCCCGGACGTCCGCGAGACCGGCGTCACCTTCGCCGAGAACTCCCTCCTCAAGGCGCACGCCCTCGCCCGGGCCACCGGCCTGCCCGCCGTCGCCGACGACTCCGGCCTCTGCGTCGACGTGCTGGGCGGCGCCCCCGGCATCTTCTCCGCCCGCTGGGCCGGCAAGCACGGCGACGACCGCGCCAACCTGGACCTGCTGCTGGCCCAGCTCGGCGACATCGACACCCCCCACCGCGGTGCCCACTTCTTCTGCGCCGCCGCCCTGGCCCTGCCCGACGGCACCGAGCGCGTCGTCGAGGGCCGGCTGCTCGGCACCCTGCGCACCGCCCCGGCCGGCGAGGGCGGCTTCGGCTACGACCCGATCCTGGAGCCGCTGGGGGAGACCCGCACGTGCGCCGAACTGACGGCGGCGGAGAAGAACGCCATCAGCCACCGCGGCCAGGCCTTCCGCGCCCTGGTGCCGGTGGTGAAGGAACTGCTGAGCTGACGGGCCATCGGGAACGACGAAGGCCCGCCCGGAGATCATCTCCGGGCGGGCCTTCGTTTCTAAGGCTAGTGCGGCCTGAGGGATTCGAACCCTCACGGGATTACTCCCACGGGTACCTAAAACCCGCGCGTCTGCCTGCTCCGCCAAGGCCGCATGGCCTCCAGTCTAGGGGCTTGCCCGGCGCTGGAACACTGCAATTCCGTGTCGTGGTGCCGTCCTGGTCGTCCGGGTGGAGCGGCAGGTTGTCGAACTGGATCTGGTGAGCGCGCCGGTGGGGGAGGTGAGCCCGGCGGGTATCGGCCGTTCGGCCGGTGTTCTTGGGGATTTGATTGCCAATTGGTACAGACCTATTGACCTATGTGGTTCAGACCACATAGCTTCAGCGCCAATCTGCATTCCCCCACGTGCGTGCTCCCCCACAGGTACGCGCCGACACTCTCTCCCGGAGGACCGAGTGTTGATCCGAAGCACGGCCGGGCAGCGTCCCACCGCTGCCCGCCGCTCCAAGAACCCGGCCGCCCGGGCGGGCACGGCCTCGCTGGCGGTCGCCAGCCTGGCCGGTCTGCTGATGGCGACGCTGGGTGCGGCGCCCTCGCAGGCGTCCGCCACCGTCGACAACGCGGCCTGTCGGCCCGACGGCATGCACCAGACTCCCGGGGTGGACGTCCCGTACTGCAGCGTCTACGACACCGAGGGCCGCGAGAAGATGGGCGCGGACCACCAGCGCCGCATCATCGGCTACTTCACCGGCTGGCGCACCGGCAAGGACGGGACCCCGGCTTACCTGGTGAGCGACGTCCCCTGGGACAAGGTCACCCACCTGAACTACGCGTTCGGGCACGTCGGCGGCGACAACAAGATCTCCGTCGGCACCGACAACGACAAGAACGAGGCCACCGGGATCTCCTTCCCGGGCGTCCCCGGCGCCGAGCTGGACCCGTCGCTGCCGTACAAGGGCCACTTCAACCTGCTGACGAAGTTCAAGAAGCAGTACCCGAACGTCAAGACCATGATCTCGGTGGGCGGTTGGACCGAGACCGGCGGGTACTTCGGGGACGACGGCAAGCGCGTCAACTCCGGCGGCTTCTACTCGATGACCGTCAACCCGGACGGCAGCGTCAACCAGGCGGGCATCGACACCTTCGCCAACTCCTCGGTCGACTTCATCAAGAAGTACGGCTTCAACGGCGTCGACGTCGACTACGAGTACCCGACCTCGATGAAGGACGCGGGCAACCCGCTGGACTGGCAGCTCGCCAACGGCAAGCGCGCCTCGCTGGCCAAGGGCTACGCGGCGCTGATGAAGACGCTGCGCGAGAAGCTGGACCGGGCCGGCGCCGCCGACGGCAAGCACTACCTGCTCTCGGTCGCGGCGCCGTCGTCCGGTTACCTGCTGCGCGGCATGGAGACCTTCCAGATCGCGCAGTACCTGGACTACGTCAACATCATGTCGTACGACCTGCATGGCGCCTGGAACAAGTACGTCGGCCCGAACGCCTCGCTGTTCGACGACGGCAAGGACGGCGAGCTGGCGGCCGCCAACGTGTACGGCACGGGCCAGTACGGCGGCATCGGCTACCTGAACGCCGACTGGTCGTACCACTACTTCCGCGGTTCGATGCCGGGCGGCCGGATCAACGTCGGCCTGCCGTACTACACGCGCGGGTTCAAGAACGTCACCGGTGGCACCAACGGCCTCTGGGGCACCGCGTCCGCGACCACCTGCCCGGTGGGCGCCGGTCTGACGGCGTGCGGTGACGGCGCGGTCGGCATCGACAACATCTGGAACGACAAGGACGACGCGGGCAAGGAGTCCCCGGCGGGCTCGAACCCGATGTGGCACGCGAAGAACCTGGAGAAGGGCGTCGTGCCCGACTACCTCTCCAAGTACGGCGTGACCGACACCGCCCTGCAGGGCACCTACACCCGCAACTACAGCTCCACCCTGGTGGCGCCGTGGCTGTGGAACGACACCAAGAAGGTGTTCCTCTCCACCGAGGACGAGCAGTCGGTGGCCGCCAAGGCGGACTACATCGTCAACCAGGGTGCCGGCGGCGCGATGATCTGGGAGCTCGCGGGCGACTACAAGTGGGACGCGGCCGCCAACGGCGGCAAGGGCCAGTACGTGCCGGGCTCGACGCTGACCTCGCTGATGTACGACAGGTTCAAGGCGGCCGCGCCGTACGGTGCGGTCCGTTCGACCACCGCGCTGCCGCAGCAGACCCTGCCGGTCGACGTGTCGTTCACCAACTTCGCGCTGGGTGACTCGAACTACCCGATCAACCCGAAGATCCACATCGTCAACAACTCGACGCTGACCCTGCCGGGCGGCACCGAGTTCCAGTTCGACTACAGCAACTCGGCTCCGGGCAACGCCAAGGACCAGTCCGGCTTCGGGCTGACCGTCATCAAGCAGGACAACCCCGGTCCGGGCAACGTGGGCGGCCTCAAGGGCACCTACAACCGCGTCTCGGTGAAGCTGCCGGGCTGGCAGTCGCTGGCGCCCGGTGCGTCGATCGACATGGACTTCGTCTACTACCTGCCGGTCTCGACGCCGTCGAACTGGACGGTCAACGTCGCCGGCACGCTGTACGGCCTGAAGGGCGACCTGACCCGCGGCAGCACGGGCGGCGGCACCGCGTCGCCGACCGCGACGCCCACGGTCACCCCGACCGTCACGCCGACCGTGACCCCGACGGTCACGCCCACCGTGACCCCGACCGCGACCCCGACCTCGGGGGCCTGCACGGGCGCGCCGAGCTGGGACGCGGGTGCCACCTACGCGTCCACCACCAAGGTGTCCTGGAAGGGCCACTACTACCAGAACAAGTGGTGGACCAAGGGCGACGACCCCAGTGCCAGTGGCTCGTGGGGCGTCTGGAGCGACCTCGGGGCCTGCTGATCGGGAGATCCGATGAGCGTGGCCCAGTGAGGTGAGAGACGCGGTGGCGGTGCACCCGGTCGGGGGGTGCGCCGCCACCGCTTCGTCGTGGCCCTACGGCGCCCGGCGGGTCCGCCGCCCGGCGCCGGGGGTCAGGCCGCCTCGACCTTCAGGTCGCGCAGCAGCTTGGCGACGTGCCCGGTGGCCTTGACGTTGTACAGGGCGTGCTCGACCTTGCCCTGCTCGTCGACGATCACGGTGGAGCGGATCACGCCGGTGACGGTCTTGCCGTACAGCTTCTTCTCGCCGAACGCGCCGTAGGCCTCCAGCACCTTCTTCTCCGGGTCGGAGAGCAGGGTGACCTTGAGGTCCTCGGCCTCGCGGAACTTGCCGAGCTTCTCCGGCTTGTCCGGCGAGATGCCGATGACGTCGTACCCGGCGCCGGCGAAGACCTCCAGGCTGTCGGTGAAGTCGCAGGCCTGCTTGGTGCAGCCGGGGGTGAGCGCGGCGGGGTAGAAGTAGACGATCACCTTGCGGCCGAGGTGGCCGGCGAGGGACACCTGGTTGCCGTCGGCGTCGGGCAGGCTGAAGGCGGGCGCGGTGTCGCCGGGCTGGAGACGCTCACTCACGGGGGACTCTCCTGGTGCGTGGACGGTGGTCGTACCACGGCCAACTTACCTCCGATGGTGGGTGGGGCCGCGCGGGCCGGGGCGGCAACTGACAAACTGGGTCAGTCGCACAGGACAACATCAGTGAATTGGGGTGGCCCGCGTGGGCGAGGCGAGCACTAAGGACAACTCGGCGCGGACGACCGCCCAGATCGAGGCGGACATCTCCCGTACCCGCACCCAGCTGGCGGCGACCCTGGACGAGCTCGCCATGCGCGTCCACCCGAGCACCATCACGGCCCAGGTGAAGGCGAAGGCCGTGGCCTCGGTGGAGGTGAAGGCCGGCCGGGTGTACGTGGCCGCCAGCGGGCTGGTCGAGCAGGCGAAGGCGAAGTTCGTGGACGAGCAGGGCCGGCCGCGCAAGGAGCGGGTCGTGCCCGCCGCGCTGGTCGGCGTCGGCGTGGTTCTGCTGGTCGCCTCGGCCCGCAAGCGCCGCAAGGGCTGAGCGACGGGGTTCGCCGGGGCCGGGTGCCACCGCACCCGGCCTTCCGCATACCGGTCCGGCGTCACGCGGGGCGCCCGGGAACGGTACCTTCGGGATCGTGAGCAAGAACGACGAACCGACCCTGCGAACCACCTCCGCCGAGCAGGAGCCGCCGCGCCACGACCGGCTGGGCGAGAAGCTGCCGATCAAGATGCTGCACGACCGCGTCCTGGTGAAGACCGAGGGCGGTGAGGGCGAGCGCCGCTCGACCGGCGGCATCCTCATCCCGGCCACCGCCGAGCTGTCCAAGCGCTGCACCTGGGCCGAGGCCGTCGCGGTGGGCCAGAGCGTCCGCTCGGTGGAGCCCGGTGACCGCGTCCTGTACGACCCCGAGGACAAGCTGGAGGTGGAGGTCCGCGGTGCCACCTACGTGCTGCTGCGCGAGCGGGACCTGCACGCGGTGGCCGCGATGCGCTTCGGCGACGCGGAGGGCTCGACCGGGCTGTACCTCTGAACCTCCGACGGGCGGGGCTCTGACCTGGCCCGCCCGTCCGACCGCCGGCCACGCGCCGCGCCGGACGGCGCCGCTGTCGGTGGCCGGCAGTAGTGTCCCGGCATGAGCAACGGTGTGCCTTCGAACGGGGTCCGTTCGATCAGCGACGACCAGCGCCGGGCCCGGGCCGGGCGGCGGCACCTGCTGGCGCCCTCCCGACGCGTGGCGCGGGTGGAGCAGGTGGCGGACGCGCTCGTCGGGCTGCACGCCACGGACGCGGCGACGGTCTACCTCTCGGCCTGCGCGCGGCTGGCCGAGCCGTCGGCGGCGGAGGTGGAGCGGGCGCTCTACGAGGACGTCTCGCTGGTGAAGCTGCTGTCGATGCGGCGCACGATATTCGCGGTGACGGAGGAGTTCGCCCCGTACGTCAGCTCGGCGGCGGCGCGGGCGATCGCGGTCAAGGAGCGGGCCACGCTGCTCAAGCACCTGCGGGAGTTCGCCGAGGGGTGGGACGAGCCGAGGCTGGCCGAGACGGAGCGGGCCGTGCTGGCGGCGCTGGCCGTGCGCGGCGAGGCGACGACCTCCGAACTCGCGGTGGACGTACCGGCGTTGCGCGAGACGATGCTGATGTCGCAGGGCAAGCCCTACGAGGCCAGGCAGAGCGTGGGCAGCCGGCTGCTGCGGCTGCTGGCCTCGGACGGGCATGTGCGGCGCTGCCGGCCGCGCGGCTCCTGGCTGAGCAGCAGCTATCCGTGGGCGCCGGTGCCGCAGTGGCCGGACGTGCCGGTGCGGGAGGCGAAGGCCGAGGTGGTCCGGCGCTGGCTGGCGGCGTACGGCCCGGCCACGGTCGAGGACGTGAAGTGGTGGACGGGCTGGACGCTGGGGGACGTCCGCAAGGCACTGGCGGACGTCGGCGCGGTGGACGTGGTGCTGTCCGGCGGCGCGGCGGGCCTGGTCCTGCCGGGGGACACGGAGCCGGTGGAGGAGCCCGAGCCGTGGGCGGCGCTGTTGCCGGCGCTGGATCCGACGATGATGGGCTGGCGCGGGCGTGACTGGTACCTGCGGCCCCAGGACGTGCCGGCGCTGTTCGACCGGGCGGGAAACGCCGGGCCGACGCTCTGGTGGTGCGGCCGGGTGGTCGGCGGTTGGGCGCAGCGCCCCGACGGCGAGCTGGTGTGGCGGTTGTTCACGGATGTCGGGGTGGAGGGGCGGTCGGCGATCGAGGCGGAGGCGGCGCGGTTGTCGCTCTGGCTGGGGGAGGTGCGGGTGACGCCGCGGATCCGGACGCCGTTGGAGCGGGAGCTGGTGGCCTAGGACGTTCTCCTGGGGATCGTCCGGGCGGGTCGGGGGCCGGCGTCGGGCCGCTCGGCTCGTCCGGCCGTCGGTTCCTCAAGCGGTGGGGTGGGCTTGCGGCGTGGGCCGGTACGGCGCTGTCGGGGGCGTTGCCGTGCGGTGACACGGAATGCGCGGTTCCGTCGATTGTTCGCACTAGGTTCGATCGTGCAAGCGGCCGCACTGCCTCGCGGTTCCCGCACGAGAGGGGACGGGCAAGGCGCGGGCCCTCACCCGTACTTCGTTCAGGAGAACCAGCATGTCGCCCTTGACGACCCGTCGCGCGACCACCGTCCGCTCGCTGGCCGGTACGGTCCTGGCAGCCGCTCTGCTCGTCCCCGCCGCGACGGCTTGCAGCTCCACGTCCGCCGCGGGCGGTACCACCGCGGCCAGCACGCCCGCCGTACCCGTCGCCACCGCGCCGGCCGCCACCGTGCCGGCCGCGCCCACCACTTCTGCGACGCAGGGCGCCACCGCCCCGGTCGCCCCGGCTGCCACGTCCGGCGCGTCCGGCGCCACCGCACCGGCCGCCCCGCCCACCTCACCCCGGGCCGCCGCACCGGCCACCACGCCGGCCAAGACGAAGTCCCCGGTCCGCACGCAGACCCTGGTGGACGGGAGCACGGCCGAGGTGCAGGCGGTCGGGGACCAGAACTACGTCGCCAGGATCGTCAACAGCGGTGCCGTCCTCGCCACGCTGGAGACGCACGACTCCGACGCCGGGCTGGACGGCAACGGCATGTTCGTCGTGCTCTCGCTGGACGGCCAGGTGCACTCCTGGATGGGCGGTGAGCACCAGGGGCCGGGCACGTTCAAGCTCGCGGGCGGGTGGACGGCCAAGGTCACGAAGGTCGGCGAACTCCGGTACCGCGCCCAGATCCTCGGCAGCGACAACGCCGTGAACGGCACGCTGGAGGCGAACCAGCACGACGCGGGAGCGGTCGCCAACGGCGTCTACATCGTGCTCAGCGCCGGCGGCGAGATCAGCGCCCACATGTGACCGGGTACTGCCCGGCCTGACCTACGGGGTCCGGCTGGCGTTCGGTCCGGCGGGCTGGCCGGTCACCTGGTGGGTCGGCGGCGCGGTCGCTTCGGGGGCCGGGGTCGGGGTGCTCGGGGGCGGCGTCGGGGTCGGGGTCGGCCGGGGCGGCGCGGTGGGGCGGCTGGTGGGTGCGGGCGGCTGTTCGGCGGTGGGCGTCGGGGCGGGGGCCTCGGGGGTGGGGGTCGGCGCGGTCTCGGTGGGCCGGCTGCTCGGGCCGGTCGGTGTGGGGGCGGAGTGCGTCGGGATGCTCGGCGCCGCGGTGGTGGTGGCACTGGTGGTGGCACTGGCGGTGGCGCTGGGCGACGGTGACGGGGAGGGCGAGCCGCTGGCGGTCGGTCCGCCGGTCTGGGTGTTGCCGCGGCCGGGCTGGAGGTCGAAGCGCTGGACGTCGGTGCCGTCGAGCGCGTCGGCCATGTAGGCGGTCCAGATCCGGGTGGGGAAGGCGCCGCCGTTGATCCGCTCGTAGCCGGCGGTGCCGGACAGCGGTTCCTTGGCGTGGGTCTTCGGGTTCTCCCGGAACAGGCCGACGGTGGTGGCGAGTTCGGGGGTGAAGCCGGCGAACCAGGCGGACAGGTTGGAGTCGGTGGTGCCGGTCTTGCCGGCGGCGGGGCGTCCGAGGCCGAGGGCGGCGGCGCCGGTGCCGCGCAGGCTGACGACGTCACGCAGGACGTCGGTGACGGCGTCGGCGGCACCCCGGTCGAGTGCGTTGGTGGGCACGTGTTCGGGCATCTTGGGGACGTCGATGGCGCCGCCGGTGTTGACGCGTTCGAGTTTGCTGACCGACCACGGGGCGTACGCCTGGCCGTGGTTGGCGAAGCCGGCGTAGGCGCCGGCCAGGTTGAGGGCGCTCGGGGTGGCGGTGCCGAGCGTCATCGAGGTGTTGGCCG
Organism: Kitasatospora sp. NPDC050463; assembly: GCF_040655255.1. Lineage (NCBI taxonomy): Bacteria > Bacillati > Actinomycetota > Actinomycetes > Kitasatosporales > Streptomycetaceae > Kitasatospora > Kitasatospora sp. NPDC050463. Next base: position 113,968 of record NZ_JBFAJO010000006.1, on the reverse strand, counting down.
GGTCCATGCCGGGGACGTTGTCGGGGATGCCGAGCCGGACGGCCGTCTCGCGGACGTGGGCGAGTCCGGCGTCGACGCCCTCCTGCGCGTACACCGAGTTGACGGACTTCACCATGGCGTGGCGCAGGGTGATGTCGCCGTAGTCGATGTCGTCCTCGTTGGGCGGCGCGTACGGGGTGGGACCGCCGGTGACGGGGCGTTCGCTGGTGCCGTCGTAGCGGGTCTCGGTGGTGATCGGGCGACCGTCGCCGCTGCTGCGGCCCGAGGTGAGGCCGGCGGCGAGGTCGAAGGCCTTGAAGGTGGAACCGATCTGGTTGTCCTGGCGCAGGACGTCGTTGTAGGGCTGCTTGGCGTAGTCGGCGCCGCCGTAGACGGCGACGACCCGGCCGGTGGCCGGTTCGACGGAGGCACCGGCGACGCGGACGTCGGTGTCGGTGGTGGGCCGGGCCCTGGGGTCGAGCTCCTCCGTGAGCTCCTGCTGGACGGCGCTGACGAAGGCGTCCTGGCGGGGCTTGTCGAAGGTGGTGGTGATGCGCCAGCCGCCGGCCTTGAGGGTGGCGGTGTCGATGATGCCGGCCGAGACGAGGTAGTCGTCGGCGACGCCGACCAGGTAGCCGGACTGGCCGGCGAGGCCGGTGGCGGGCTGGGGGTCGATCGGGTCGGGGAAGGTGATGGCGGCGCGGTCGGCCGCGGTGAGGAAGCCGAGTTGGACCATGCCGTCGAGGGTGTAGTTCCAGCGGGCGACGGCCTTGTCGCGGTTGGCAGGGGTGGCGGTCTTGACGTCGTAGGAGCTGGGGGCCTGGAGCAGGGCGGCGAGGTAGGCGCCCTGGGGGAGGGTGAGCCCGGAGACGTCGACGCCGTAGTAGGCGTGGGCGGCGCTCTGGATGCCGTAGGCGCCGCGGCCGAAGTAGCTGCTGTTGAGGTATCCGGCGAGGATCTGGTTCTTGCTGCGCTGCTGGTCGACCTTGAGGGCGATGAAGAGTTCGCGGCCCTTGCGCTCGATCGTCCGGTCCTGGGTCAGGTAGTAGTTCTTGACGTACTGCTGGGTGATGGTGGAGCCGCCCTGCTTGCCGCGGCCGGTGAGGGTGTTCCAGCCGGCCCGGACCATGCCCTTGAGGTCGATGCCGCGGTTGCGGTAGAAGCTGCGGTCCTCGGCGGAGACGACGGCGTGCTGGGTGTGGAGCGGGATCTGCTCTATCGTCACGTCGGTGCGGTTCACGGCGCCGGTGCGGCCGATCTCGGTGGTGCCGTCGGCGTAGAGGTAGATGTTGTTCTGGGCGACGGCGTGGGCGTTGGCGTCGGGTACGGGGACGATGAGGTAGAGCACGGCGAAGGAGCCGACGGCGAGGAGCAGGGCGGCGGTGAGCGCGCCGAGGGTGACCCGCCAGGTGGGCAGGAGCCGGCGCCACAGCGGCCTGGCGCGGCGGGCTTCGCGGCGGGCGGCCCGTCGGGCCTGACGCCGGGTGCGGTGGTCTGCCCTCAAGGTCATGCCGCGATTATGTGCTATTTGACCCGTGATCAGGTGTTGGAATAACCGGGTGCGCAAGAAGATCGTCGGCGGTACGGTGAAGGGTGCGAACCATATAGCGCACCCAGTTCGGGCAGCTCCGCCCACCTGACCCGGTACCCCCCCGGGTGGGGCCGGCCGGAGCCGGTCCGCGTGCGCCGGTGTCCCCGGGGACACTTGCCCGCTCCTATTTGTCGACAAGGAGACAATATGTCGAACGCCGTACCCGTTGAGCCGCAGTTCCGGCACCCTCCCGATCCCGACGGTGCTCCGGGGGGTGCCGCGGGAGGTGCTCCCGGCGGCGCTCCGGGCCTCGCCGACGGGGGCGTCGACGGCGCCGCCGAGGGGGCCCGGGGCGCGGTGGCGCTCTACCTCGCCATCGCCCGGGGAGCCTTCCGCCGCTACAGCACCTACCGGGCCGCCACGCTGGCCGGGGCCTTCACCAACACCGTCTTCGGCTTCATCCTCGCCTACACCTTCGTCGCCCTCTGGCAGGCCCGCCCCGGCCTCGGCGGCTACGACCAGACCGCCGCCGTCACCTACATCTGGGTCAGCCAGGCGCTGCTGATCACCGTCGCGGTCTGGGGCGGCGGCTTCCAGGACGACGTCCAGGACCGGTTCCGCAGCGGTGACATCGCCGTCGACCTCTACCGCCCGGTGGACTTCCAGGGCTGGTGGCTGGCCACCGACCTCGGCCGAGCCGGCTTCCACCTGCTCTCCCGCGGCACCCTGCCGATGCTGGCGGGCGCGCTGGTCTTCCGGATCAGGCTGCCCGAACAGCCGCTGACCTGGCTGTTCTTCCTCCTCTCGGTCCTGCTCGCGGTGCTGGTCAGTTTCGGGCTGCGCTTCCTCGTCTCGCTCACCGGCTTCTGGCTGCACGACTCGGAGGGGGTGCGCTCGGTGATGCTGGTGGTGTCGATGTTCTTCTCCGGGATGCTGCTTCCGCTGGCGCTCTTCCCCGGCCTGCTCGGCGAGGTCGCGCCCGTGCTGCCGTGGGCCGCGCTGGTCCAGGTGCCGACCGACGTCTTCCTGGAGCGGGCGACCGGGACGGCGCTGGCCCGCGAGCTCGGCTTCCAACTCGCCTGGGCCACGGTGCTGGTCGCCGCCGGCCGCGGCGTCCAGCTGCTCGCGACCCGCAAGGTGGTGGTCCAGGGTGGCTGACCCGACCCTCGCCGCCGGTCCGGTCGATCCGGCCCTCGCCGCCGGTGCGAACGACCTGCTCCCGACCGAGCGGGGCCTGACCGCCCGCACCCGCTGGGCGCTGCGCGCCTGGTGGCTCACCGCCGCGATGTGGACCCGGGCGATCATGTCCTACCGGGCGTCCTTCGTGCTGATGCTCGCCGCCAACCTGGTCGTCACCTTCCTCGACTTCGTCGTGGTGATCCTGATGTTCCGGCACACCGATCAACTCGGCGGCTGGACCCTGGCCGAGCTCGGCTTCCTCTACGGCACCTCGGGCTTCGCGCTCGGCATGGCCAACCTGCTGGTCGGCAGCGTCGACGGCCTCGGCGAGCGGATCCGGGCCGGCACGCTGGACACCATGCTGATCCGGCCCGCCCCCGCGCTCGCCCAGGTCTGCGCCGAGCGTTTCTCGCTGCGCCGGCTCGGGCGGCCGGCGCAGGCGATCGCGGTCCTCGCCTGGTCGCTGACCGCACTGGACGTGTCCTGGACCTGGGACCGGGCGCTGCTCGTGCCGGTCCTGCTGGTCTGCGGCACGGCGATCTTCGCGGCGATCTTCGTGGGCTTCGCCGCCCTGCAGTTCTGGTGGGGCGAGGCCAAGGAGATCCAGAACGCCTTCACCTACGGCGGGGCCACCGTGCTGCACTACCCGCCGACCGTGTTCGCCAAGGAACTGGTGGCGGGCACCGTGTTCGGCATCCCGCTGGCCTTCGTCAACTGGCTGCCCGCGCTGCACATCCTCGACCGGCCCGACCCGCTCGGCCTGCCCGCAGCCTTCCAGTACGCCTCGCCGCTCGCCGCCGTGCTCGCGCTGGTGGCGGCCGGGCTGGCCTGGCGCGCCGGGCTGCGCGCCTACCGCGGCACCGGCAGCTGATCCCGGGCCTCGGCCCGGCCCCCCCGACCCCTCCCGAAAGCAGCACTCCCATGGCACTGATCGAACTCGACGACGTCCGCCGCACCTTCACCGTCCGCGCCAAGGTCGGCCGGCTCAAGCGCGAGAAGCGCGAGGTCCGCGCGGTGGACGGGCTGAGCTTCACGGTTCAGGCCGGCGAATGCGTCGGCTACATCGGCCCGAACGGCGCGGGCAAGTCCACCACCATCAAGATGCTCACCGGCATCCTGGTGCCCTCCGGCGGCCGGCTGCGCGTCGCCGGCGTCGACCCGGCGCGGGAGCGCGTCGCACTGGCCCGCCGGATCGGCGTCGTCTTCGGGCAGCGCACCACGCTCTGGTGGGACCTCCCGCTGCGGGACTCCTACGAACTGGCCCGCCGGATCTACCGCATCCCCGAGCGCCGATATCGCACCAACCTCGAACGCTGCGTCGAACTGCTCGACCTCGGCGCCCTGCTGGACACCCCCGTACGCCAGCTCTCGCTCGGCCAGCGGATGCGCGGGGACCTGGCGGCGGCGCTGCTGCACGACCCGCGGGTGCTCTACCTGGACGAGCCCACCATCGGGCTGGACGTGGTGAGCAAGAGCCGGGTGCGCGACTTCCTGCGCGAGGTCAACCGCGACCGGGGCACCACCGTGCTGCTCACCACCCACGACCTCACCGACATCGAGCAGCTCTGCGACCGGGTCATGGTGATCGACCACGGCCGGGTCGTCTACGACGGCGGCCTGGACGGGCTGCACGCGGCGGGCGAGAGCGAGCGGACCCTGGTCGTCGACCTCGCCGAGGCGCGGCCGCCGATCGAGGTGGCCGGTGCGCGGGTGGTGAAGGTCGAGGGCCCGCGCCAGTGGCTGGCCTTCCCGGCCCAGCAGAGCGCCGCCCCGATCGTCGCCGCCGTCGCCGACCGGTACCCGATGGTCGACCTGTCGGTCCGCGAGCCGGCCATCGAGGACGTGATCGCCCGGATGTACGCGGAGGTCGCGATCGGCTGACCTGACGGCCTGCCTGGACTCGCTCGTCGCACAGACCATCGGGCCGGCGCGCATGGAGGTGGTCGCGGTCGACGACGGTTCGACGGACGGCGGCGGCGCCGTCCTCGACGAGTACGCCGCCCGCCATCCTGGCCTGTTCACCGTCCTGCACCAGGCCGACTCCGGCGGCCCGGCCGCGCCGACCAACCGGGGGCACGCCCTCGCCCGCGGCCGCCACGTGCTCTTCCTCGGCGCCGACGACTGGCTCGGGGTCGGGGCGCCGGCCCGGATGGTGGCCGCGGCCGACAGCTGGCAGTCGGACGTTCCGCTCTACCGGGCCGAGGAACTCACGGCGCTCGGCCTGCCCCCCTACGGTGGCGAACCGTTGGCGGCCGCGGTGCTCCAGGCCGACCACCCCGAGTACCGCGAGCTGGCACCGGCCGACCTCCCGGGCGTCCGGGTCCTGCTGGACTGCCGCCGCTGCACCGACCCGCAGCGGTGGGACGTGGCGGGGGTGCGGCGGATCGTCCTCGGCGGCGCGTAGCTGGGCCCGGCCGGGCCCGCGGGCGCCGACGGGTGGCGTCCGCGCCGCGCACGGCGGCACGTGCCCGGCGCGTTCGGGTGGGGCGCGCCCTCCGCTCGCGCCGGGCAGCGGGCAGACTGGCGGGGTGAGTGACGATGCCTTCAGCGGGACCGGGCCCGGGGTCCGGTTCACCGCGGCCGACGAGGAGAAGAGACGCGGCGTCCGCCGGATGAAGACCATCGCGACCGGCCTGCTGGCCTTCGCGACCCTGGTCTTCGCCCTCGCCACCTGGGCGAAGGCGGCCGGAGCCGGTGCCTGGGCGGGCTATCTGGCCGCCGCCGCCGAGGCGGGCATGGTCGGCGCGCTCGCCGACTGGTTCGCCGTGACCGCGCTGTTCCGCCGACCGTTCGGCCTGCCGATCCCGCACACCGCGATCATCCCGACCAAGAAGGACGCGTTCGGCAAGTCGCTGGGCGACTTCGTCGGCGACAACTTCCTCTCCGGCCACGTGGTGCGCGGCCGGCTCGCCGCGCTCGGCATCGCCCGCCGGCTGGGCGAGTGGCTGGCCGCACCCGGCAGCGCCGAGCGGGTCACCAAGGAGGCGTCGGCGGCACTGCGCGGCGTCCTCGCGGTGCTGCGCGACGACGACGTGCAGGCGGTCGTCGGCGAGGCGGTGACCAGGCGGGCCGCCGCCACCTCGGTCGCCGAGCCGATGGGCCGGATGCTCGGCAAGGTGGTCTCCGACGGCGGCCACCACGGCGTGGTCGACCTGGTCGCCGTCCGGGCGCACGACTGGCTGACCGAGAACCACGAGGAGGTCGTCCAGCGGGTCACCCGGAAGACCCCGGGCTGGACGCCGAAGTTCCTCGACCACCAGGTCGGCGAGCGGGTCCACAAGGAGCTGATGCGGTTCGTCACCGACATCCGGGACGACCCGCACCACGCCGCGCGCGGTGCCGTCGACAAGTTCCTCGCCGACTTCGCCACCGAGCTGCAGACCGATCCCGAGACCATCGCCCGGGTCGAGCGGGCCAAGGCCGACCTGCTGGTGCGCCCGGAGGTGCAGGACCTGATCGCCTCCACCTGGGCCGCCGTGCGCGCCCTGGTGCTGACCGCGGCCGAGGACGAGGACAGCGAGCTGCGCCGGCGCATCCGGGACGGCGTGCGTGACTTCGGCGCGCGCCTGGCGACCGATCCGAAGCTCCAGGCCAAGGTGGACGGCTGGCTCCAGGACGCCGCCCAGTACCTCGTCGACACCTACCGGGCCGAGATCACCTCGCTGATCTCCGAGACCGTGGCAGGCTGGGACGCGGACGACGCCTCCCGCAAGATCGAGGCCAACGTCGGCCGCGACCTGCAGTTCATCCGGATCAACGGCACCGTGGTCGGCGCCCTGGCGGGCCTGCTCATCCACACCGTGGCGGTCGCGCTCGGGGGGTGAGCCCCGGGTGTGCCTATCCTTGCGGACACCACCGATACGCGCGTAGAGGAAGAGGGCACCACCGTGGTCCAGCCGGACGGAAGTCGGATCGGAAACCCCGTTCAGAACCGGGGCATCGAGGCGTTCATCGCCGGCATGCCCAAAGCAGAACTGCACGTCCACCACGTCGGCTCGGCCTCGCCGCGGGTGGTCGCCGAGCTGGCCGCCCGCCACCGCGGCCAGTCCAAGGTGCCGGTCGACCCGACCGCCCTCGCCGAGTACTTCACGTTCACCGACTTCGCCCACTTCATCGAGGTGTACCTCAGCGTCGTCGACCTGATCCGCGACGCCGAGGACGTCCGCGCGCTGACCTACGGCGTCGCGGAGGACATGGCCCGGCAGAACATCCGGTACGCGGAGCTGACCGTCACGCCGTACTCCTCGGTCAGCCGCGGCATCCCCGACGTCGCCTTCATGGAGGCCATCGAGGACGCCCGGCTGCGGGCCGAGAAGGAGCTCGGCGTCGTGCTCCGCTGGTGCTTCGACATCCCCGGCGAGGCCGGTCTGGCCGCCGCCGAGGAGACCGCCCGGCTGGCCGTCGACCTCGCCCCCGAGGGCCTGGTCAGCTTCGGGCTCGGCGGCCCGGAGATCGGCGTGCCGCGCCCGCAGTTCAAGCCGTACTTCGACCGGGCGCGGGCGATCGGTCTGCGCAGCGTCCCGCACGCCGGCGAGACCACCGGGCCCGAGACGGTCTGGGACGCCCTGCGGGTGCTCGGCGCCGAGCGCATCGGCCACGGCACCCAGGCCGTGAAGGACCCGGCCCTGCTGGACTTCCTCGGCGAGCACCGGATTCCCCTGGAGGTGTGCCCGACCTCGAACATCGCGACCCGCGCGGTGGAGCGGATCGAGGAACACCCGATCCGGCAGATGGTCGACGCCGGCCTGCTGGTCACCGTCAACAGCGACGACCCGCCGATGTTCGGCACCGACCTCAACACCGAGTACGCGGTCGCGGCCAAGCTGCTGGACCTGGACGAGGCGGGCGTCGCCGGGCTGGCGCGCAACGCCGTGGAGGCGTCCTTCCTGGACGCGGCCGGCAAGGCCCGGATCGTCGGCGAGATCGACGCCTACCTCGCCGGGTGGGACAAGGGCTGAGGTTGCTCCGGGGTGGTCCTCCGCGTGTACGCGGAGGACCACCCGGACAGCTAGACGTCGAACTCCCCGTTGCGGACACCGGCGACGAGGTCACGCCATTCGTCCGTGGTCAGTCGGGCTACGGCAGGGGGCTGAAGGCTGCTTCGCACATGGACGGCGTCAGCGGTGACGGCCACCTCCGGGCAGTTGTTGGAATCGGCGCATGAGGCAGGACGCATCCAAGAGAGGGTCTTCCATCGCCGGGGCGCCGAGCCCTGCAAGCGCGGCAAGAGCACCTGGTTCGAACTGGACGCCGCCGCGTGAACACCGTTGTGCTCGGACTCCTGGCGCTGATCAACCTTGCGGCTGGTGTCGGTGCCGTCTGCCGGCTGCGGACCGAGGCCCTTGGTCGCTCCGACCGCGACCGCGGCGCGGGCTGATGATCGACGGGTGGCCGCCGGACGGTAGCCTGCATCGGTCAACAGCGTGTTGACCAACCATCATGCAGTCGTCACGGGGATCACAGCCATGTCCGCACCGCCGCCGCCCTATCAGAACCAGCAGCCGCAGCAGCCCTACGGATACGCGCCGCCGCCGCAGATGCCGTACGGCCAGCAGCCTCAGTACGGCCAGCAGCAGTCGTACGCCCAGCCGCCGTACGCCCAGCAGCCGTATGTCCCTCAGGCGCCATCGGATCCCCGGCCCCCGCAGGGGCCCGGGCGCCGGAGTCCGCTGCACTCGGTTCTCTCGGTCGCCGTCGTCCTGGCGGTTTTCGGCGGCGGCGCCTGGTACGTGTGGAAGTACAACACGGACCCCAACGGCGGCAAGGCCAAGGCGGAGGCCACCCGGTCCGCGCAGGCCGAAGAGAACAAGAAGTACGACCCGAAGGTCGGTGACTGCGTCAGGATCCAGGATCCCCAGGGCGATCCGTTGCCGGTGATCGTCGACTGCAAGTCCGCCGAGGCCCAGTACAGGATGGCCGACACCCTCTACGGCCCCGACCGGAGTTGCGGGTCGGCGTACGACTACGGGATCAGGTACTCCAGCAGGCGATCCACCGACTACACGCTGTGCTTCAAGAAGGTCTGACCTTCGGCCCGCTCCCCGGCCGCGGTCCGCTGTCGCGGGCCGCGGCCGGAATGGTTGCTCAGCGCAGCCGGGACGAGGAGAGGATCGAGGCCAGGTGGGCGACCACCATGCCCCAGGTGATCACCGCGATCGCGGCGAGCGCGATGCGGGTCGGCCCGACGTTCCCGACCGCAGCGTCCGCGACCGCCGTCGCCAGCAGCACCAGGGAGGCCTCGATGCCGTTGGTCACCCGGTGGATCTTGAAGATGGAGGCGAACCGCCGCGCGGTCGCGATGCCCTGCGAACGCGGCTGGGTCGACTCCTCGTCGGCCGGCGCCAGCCCGCTGCGCGCCCGGGCCACGTCGACCAGGTCGGTCGAGGCCTTCAGCAGGACGACGCCGAGCGCTGTCGCCAGCCCCACCGACACCCACAGGTCGGACCCTCCCCGGGCCGCCCGGACGCCCGCGCCGATCATCAGCGCCGCGTCGGCCAGGTAGGCGCCGAGCCGGTCGACGTAGACGCCTGCCGTGCTGAACTGCCGCTTCCAGCGGGCCACCTCGCCGTCGACGCAGTCGAAGAGGAGGAAGCCCTGGAACAGCAGGGCCGCCAGCACCGCGCCGGTCAGCCCGGGGATCAGCAGGGCCGCCCCGGCGCCGACGCCGCAGACCACCATCACCCAGGTCAGGGTGTTCGGCGAGACCGAGGTGCGGACCAGCTGCCGCGTCGTCCGCAGCGAGATCCGGCGCATGTAGAGGCGGCCCGCCCAGTGCTCGCCGTTGCGGCTCTGCAGCTTGGCCTGCGGTTGGCAGACCTCGCGCAACTCGGCCAACGTCGGGGCGGCGACCTTCACGAATTCCTCCACTGTCCGGCCGGACTCAGCAGCGAGGCTCGGGAGCGAGACTCGGAAACGATCAGCAAAGGCTACGACCTGCCTCGGCCGCCGCTCGGGGCGGGGCTTCGACTTCCGGAGTGGAGATCCACCGTGTCCGGGCTCAGCCCGCGAAGGCGAGTGCGGCGGCCGCGACGAACAGCACCTGCAGGGCGGTGCGGGGAGCCAGTGCGGTGGCGCCGGGCACTCCGCGCCGGGCGGCCGAGACGTTCGCCGGGAACATCGCGATCATCATGAGGATCAGACCGCCGGCCGCCCACCGGGTCGTGGCCGGAACGAGGATCAGCACGGCACCCGCGAGTTCCAGCAGGCCGGTCAGGGTGATCAGCAGCTCCGGCCGGGGCAGGCCGGGCGGGACCATGGCGACGAGTCCCGTCCGCAGGCGCGGGAAGAAGTGCGCGAACGCGGTGAGCAGGAACATCGCGGCCAGTCCGACCTGCAGGGCGGGGTGCCAGCCGTCGAGCACGTCCACACCCGCCAGTCCGGCCAGGAGGGCTGCCAGGAATCCGGCGACAAGAGCGATCAGGGGTGCCATCTCGGCCTCCGAAGGTGCGGGGTGGTGCCCTGCGCGCAGAGCATCTTGACACCATCAAGTTAGGGGCGGCCGAGCTATCTTGTCAATGACAAGTTATGATCGGAGCATGCCTGCCCAGCCCTATCACCACGGTGACCTGAGGAATGCCCTGCTCGCCGCCGCCACCGAGGCCATCGAACAGAGCGGGCCCGCCGCGCTGAGCCTGCGCGAGCTGGCCCGCCGCGCGGGCGTCTCCCACGCCGCCCCCGCCCACCACTTCGGCGACAAGGCGGGACTGCTCACCGAGCTCGCCGCCCAGGGCTACGAGCTCCTCGCCGACGCCGTGCGCGCCGCCGGGCCGGACCTGGCGGAGGCGGGGATCGCCTACGTCCGGTTCGCGGTCGGGCACCGTGCCCACTTCACGGTGATGTTCGAACCCGGCCTCTACCACCCCGACGACCCACACCTGGTCGCTGCCCGGGCCCGCGCCGACCAGGCCCTCTCCGCCGCGCTCGCGGCGTCCGCCCCGGAACGCGCGGCGGAGAACGAGCTCAAACTGGCGGCCTGGTCGATCGTCCACGGCTTCGCCCAGCTGTGGAACAGCGGGAGCCTCGGCGACCGGTCGGGGGAGGACCCGGCGACCATCGCCCGCGCGGTGATCGGCAACCTGCTCCGCACCTGACCGGCCCGGCGGCGGGCGATCACCCACCCGCCGCCGCCCCGGCCGGGGCGCGCACCCTCAGATCAGCGCCACTGCCGGCACCGGAGCGCCCCCGCCCCGGTGCAGCCAACCGCGCTCGGCGGCGGACCAGGCGGTCGTGGTCAGCAGGTAGACGGCGGCGGCCAGCGGCACCAGCGCGGCGAACAGCACCGTGCCGAACGACAGGAACGGCAGGAACCTCAGCCCGGGCTGCGCGGCCTGCTGGGGAGCGGCCGCCTGCGCCCGACGGGCCCGGCGGAAGTTGACGAACGCCACGGCGGCCAGCCCCGCGTACAGGGCGCCGAACACCACCCACTGCGCGACGTCCTGCGCGCCGCCCACGTGCAGGCCGAGCGGGACACCGAACAGCGTGTGACCGAGCAGATCGTTCGGGGTGGTGAACAGCCGGTACATCACCGAGAAGAACGGGATCTGCACCAGCATCGGCAGGCACCCCGCGAACGGCGAGGCCTTCTCCTCCCGGTACAGCTCGGCGAGCGCGGCCTGGAGCTTCTCCGGCCGGCCCTTGTGCTTGCGGTTCAGCTCGGCGATCTTCGGCGCGAGTCGTGCGCGCGACTTCTCGCCGCGCGCCGCCGCCCGCGCCAGCGGGTGCAGCGCGAGCCGGACGCAGACGGTGAACAGGACGATCGCCAGCGCCGTCGGCACCAGCTGGGCAAGGGTGGCGACGACATCGTGGGCCAGGCCGACGGCCGGGTCGAGCACAGCGAAAACGGACATGGTGGAGCGAGCCCTCCGGGGTCTCAGCGTCTCAGGACATGAGTGGTCTACGGAGGGCGGCCGCGTGGACGGCGGTGGAGAAGGGGGTGGTTACGCGGCCGCCGGGGCCGCGCCCGGCGCCCTGGGGCGTCGCCTGCCCCGGGCATCGGGATCACGCTGCGGGAGGAAGGCCGTCCGGAACGCCCGACGCCGCAGCGTCCCGTCCCGTACGGCGGCCGGCGCCCGTGCGCCCAGCAGTCGCGCGGCGACCAGCGTCCCCGCGATCGCCCCGGCCAGCAGCACCACGGCCGCGGTGGCGGCCACCGAGGTCAGCGTCCCGCCTTCGGTGAGCACATCCCCGGTCAGCACCCGGAGCAGCCCGAGCAGCATCGCGACGAATCCCATGGCGTGCTCCTCTCCCGCGCTCCGGACGTACCGACCAGTCAGACGTTGAGGACGATAGTACGACGCCGGGAGTTCCCGGGTCAGGCCGTGTTCACCGCGTACGCCGCGGCGGAGCGGAGCGGGCCGCTTCCGCGCCGTAGCCAGGGGTGCTACCCGGGGCTACCTTGGAAGGATGAAGACGATTACCCAGCGGGAGTTCCGGAACAACTCCGCCGCGGTGATGGACGCGGTGGAGGCGGGGGAGATCTTCCACATCACCAGGAACGGGGTCGAGGTCGCGGAGCTGCGGCCGGTCGCGGAGCGGCGGCGGCTCACGGCGGAGGAACTGGTGGCGCGGCACGTGAAGCTGCCGCGGGTGGACTACCAGCAGATGCGCAAGGAGGCCGAGGAGTACTTCGGGCCCGAGGAGCTGGTGGGGGACGAGGGCGACGACCCGTTCGAGCGGCGGCGTGGCTGAGCGGCGCAGGGCGTCCCGGCGGCGGCCGGCCGGGGTGCTGGACACCTGCGTCTACATCGACCTGGCGCTGCTCAACCCCGCCGAGCTGCCGGCCGTGCCGGAGCTGACCGCGATCACCTTCGCGGAGTTGCAGCAGGGCGTCTCGATGGCTCGGGACGCGGTGAGCCGGGCGGCGCGGTTGGAGGTGCTGGGCGCGGCGATGGCCGACTTCGACCCGCTGCCGTTCGACGCGGCCGCCGCCGCCAGGTACGGGACGCTCGTCACGCTGACCATCGCCGCCGGGCGCCAGCCGCGCCCGCGCCGGATCGACCTGATGATCGCGGCCATCGCCTCCGCGCACGGGCTGCCGCTGTACACGCGCAACGTGGCGGACTTCCGGGGGCTGGGTTCGGCGGTCGAGGTCATCGCGATCTGACCGGGCGGGCGTCGTCGCCCCGGCTCCGCCGCCCCTCGGCCCCGTCCGGGCGTCAGGGTGTCCGGACGTCGGAGCGTCGGAGTGGCGGAGCCGGGGGAGCGGCCGTGGTGCGCGGGAGTCCAGGGGCAGGTCAGTCGAGCCGGACGGTCGTGCCGGTGGCGGCCGAGGTGCGGGCGGCCTCCAGGACGGTGAGGGTGGCGACGGCGTCGCGCGGGTCGACCGGCGGCGTGGTGCCGGGGGTGGCCAGGGCGGCGGCGATGCCCGCGTAGAAGGCGGGGTAGTCGCCCGGGTCGGTGGGGAGGACGGTCGCCGACTCGTCGGTGCCGAGGGTGCCGTACCGGGAGGGCTGGTCGGCGCCCCACGGCGTCCCGTCGCGGCCGGTGCCGTCCGGGCGGTGACCGGCGCGCAGATCCGCCTCCTGCGGGTCCATGCCGGCCTTCACGTACCCGGCGGTGTCGCCGAGCACCCGCAGGCGGGGGCCGACGAGCGGGGTGATGGCACTGGTCCACAGGTGGGAGCGGGTGCCCGAGGCGTGGGTGAGGGCGAGGAAGGCGTCGTCGTCGACCACCGCGCCGTCCCGTCGGACGTCGATCTCGGCGTAGACCGTCTCGACCGGGCCGAACAGGGTGAGCGCCTGGTCGACCAGGTGGCTGCCCAGGTCGTAGAGCGTGCCGCCGACCTCGGCCGGGTCGGCCAGCTCGCGCCAACCCGCCTTGGGCTTCGGGCGGAACCGCTCGAACCGGGACTCGAAGCGGTGCACCCGGCCCAGCGCGCCCTCGCGGACCAGACGGGCGGCGGTGAGGAAGTCGCCGTCCCAGCGCCGGTTCTGGAAGACGGAGAGCAGGACGTCCTGCGCCCGCGCCAGCGTGCAGAGCTCCAGCGCGTCGGCGGCGGTGGCGGCCAGCGGCTTGTCGACGACGGTGGCCAGCCCGGCGCGCAGCGCGGCCCGGGCGAGCGGGACGTGGGTGCGGTTGGGCGAGGCGATCACGATCAGGTCGAGCGCGTCCGGGTCGGCGAGCAGCTGCTCCGGCGTGTCGACGGCCCGGGCGCCGGGGTGCTCGCGGTGCAGCTGGGCTCGACGGTCGGGGTTGGCGGTGACCACCGCGTCCAGCCGGAGCCCGGGGGTGGTGGCGATCAGCGGGGCGTGGAAGGCGGAGCCGGCCAGGCCGTAGCCGATCAGGCCGACACGGAAGGGGTCGTCGTGGTGGCGGAGAGGGCGCGAGGAGGGGCTCATGTGCCTCACTCAATCACGGTGTCCGGGTTGGCCCCGGTTTCGGTGCGGCCGGCGCCGCACGTGCGGCTGTCGTGACCGGGCGCCGGTGCGGCCGACGCGGCCGACGTGAGCAGCGCGAGCGGCGTGACCGGACTGACCGGCGGCGTGCTCAGCCGGTGGGGGCGGGGGCGGCAGGTGTGGCGTCGGCGGCCTGGTGGCCCGTCCCGTCCCGTGGAATGTTCCGGTGGGCGGGACGTACTGCCGTCGGGCTGGTGTGCGGATTAGGCTGTGCCCCGTTGGGGCGGCCGGCAGTACCCCCGGCGGTCCGGTGTCCCGAGGAGGGTCCGGCCGGTGGGAGGCGCAACGGTGACGGCGGTGCGCCGCAGATTTCGTACGACCATCGCAAGACGTTGCAAGACTTCGGGAGACACGCACGTGGCAGACCGCAAGCCCATCGAGTCCTGGCTGACCGACATGGACGGGGTCCTCATCCACGAGGGCACGCCGATCCCCGGCGCGGAGGAGTTCCTGCGCCGGCTGCGGGAGTCCGGCAAGCCCTTCCTGGTGCTCACCAACAACTCGATCTACACCCCGCGCGACCTCAGCGCCCGCCTGGCCGGCATGGGCCTGGAGGTGCCGGAGGAGAGCATCTGGACCTCGGCCCTGGCCACCGCGAAGTTCCTCAAGGGCCAGCGCCCGGGCGGCACCGCGTACGTGATCGGCGAGGCGGGCCTCACCACCGCGCTGTACCAGGCGGGTTACGTGCTGACCGACAACAACCCGGACTACGTCGTCCTCGGTGAGACCCGCACCTACAGCTTCGAGGCGCTCACCAAGGCGATCCGCCTGATCAACCAGGGTGCCCGCTTCATCTGCACCAACCCGGACGAGACCGGCCCGTCCACCGAGGGCGTGCTGCCGGCCACCGGCTCGGTCGCGGCACTGATCACCAAGGCGACCGGTGTCGAGCCGTACTTCGTCGGCAAGCCCAACCCGCTGATGATGCGTGAGGCGCTGAACTCGGCCGGCGCCCACTCGGAGACCGCCGTGATGATCGGCGACCGGATGGACACCGACATCGTGGCGGGCATGGAGGCCGGCATGGAGACCATCCTGGTGCTCACCGGCCTCACCGCCGCCTCCGACGTGGAGCGGTTCCCGTACCGGCCGACCCGCGTCGTCCAGTCGATCGCGGACCTGGTCGACCTGGTCTAGCCTCTGCTCTGATGACGCGGGCCCTGCCCCGGCCGACGGCCGGGGCAGGGCCTGTCTGTTGCGTGCGCCTGTTGCGTATGCGGACGAGGGGGCGGGATGGGTTCGGCGGGGGAGTTCATCGACGAGAAGCGGGTGACCTGGGCGGAGCTCTACTTCGACCTGGTCTTCGTCTTCGCGATCACCCAGGTCTCCGGCCTGTTGCACCACCATCACGACTGGGGCGGGGTCGCCCGGGCGCTGGTGGTGTTCGTCCCGGTGTACTGGTGCTGGGTCGGCACCACCGTCCAGGCCAACATCCGCGACGTGGACACCCCGAGGGACCGGCTCGGCATCCTCGCCGTCGGACTCGCCGGCCTCTTCATGGCGCTGGCCGTGCCCGGCGCCTACGGGGGCCGGGGCGTGCTGCTCGGTGCCGGGTACTGGGCGGCCCGGGTGGTCCTGCTGGTGCTGCTGATCCGCGTCCCGGGCGTCTGGCGCGGGCCGTACGGGGTGGGCGTGCTGGTCAGCGGGCCGCTGCTGTTCGTGGGCGGGCTGCTGCCGGAGGGGCCGCGGACGGTGCTCTGGGCGCTGGGCGCGCTCTGTGACCTGTCCGGCCCGGTGGTGTTCCGCAACCGGCTGGCCAATGTGGCGTACCACCCGTCGCACATGCCGGAGCGGTTCGCGCTGTTCCTGCTGGTCGCGCTCGGCGAGTCGATCGTCGGGATCGGCGCCACGGCCGCCGCCGTCCGCCTCGACGCGACCGAACTGGCCGCGGTGGCCGCGGCGTTCACCATCTCCTGCGGGCTCTGGTGGCAGTACTTCGTCTTTGCGGCGGACGCCATGCGGCACGCCGTGACCGTCGCCGACTCGCGCCGGGACGTGATCCGCCGGGTGTTCCAGTACGGACACCTGGCGCTGGTGGCCGGCGTGATCGCGGTCGCGGTCGGCTTCGGCGAGACGGTGGCCGACCCGCGCCAGGCGCTCGGCGCGGGCTCGGTGGCGCTGCTGTACGGGGGCTGCGGGCTGTATCTGCTGACCTTCGGGTACACCCGGTGGATGATGTTCCGCGCGGTGTCGACCACCCGGATCGTGGCCGCGGTGGTGGTGCTCGGCCTGCTGCCGGCGATGGTGCGGCTGCCGGCGATCGTGGTGCTGGTGGTGCTGGCGGCGCTGGTGGTGGCGCTGAACGTGGTCGAGCACGTCCGGGTGGGGAGGGCCGCGGCGGTTGCCCGGAGCGCCGAGCCGGATCCGGTGGTTGCCGTGGGGCCGGCGGCTCCGGAGGGTGCGGCGGTTCCTGCGGTTCCTGCGGTTCCGGGCGCTCCGGAGGGTGCGGCGGCTCCGGCGGCCCCGGTGGTCGCGGCGGAGTGAGTTGTCGGTGGGGCTGTGTAGCGTTCGGTGTGGAAAGAGGGCGTGCGGCGCAAGGGCCGCAGTACGCCGGTGGTCGGGGCGGTGCTGCGGTGAGCGGCCGTCCGGTGGGAGGTTGATGTCGTGACGGACACGGTCGAGGCAGGCGTGGTCGAGACGGAAGCGGTCGGGGCCGGAGCGGGTGGCGGGCTGGAGCTGCCGGAGTCCTGGCGCGAGGTGTTGGGCGCCGAGGCGGAGAAGCCGTACTTCGCAGAGCTGGCGGCCTTCGTGGCGGCGGAGCGCGCGCAGCACCAGGTCTTCCCCCCGAGCGGGCAGGAGTTCTCGGCACTGGAGGCCACGCCGTACGAGAAGGTCCGGGTGCTCGTTCTCGGCCAGGACCCGTACCACGACGACGGCCAGGCCCACGGCATGAGCTTCTCCGTGCTGCCGGGCACCAGGACGCCGCCCTCGCTGCGCAACATCTTCAAGGAACTGGACGCCGACCTGGGCATCCCCGCTCCGGACAACGGTTACCTGATGCACTGGGCCGAGCAGGGCGTCCTGCTGCTCAACGCGGTGCTCACGGTGCGTGCGCACGAGGCCAACTCGCACAAGGCCAAGGGCTGGGAGAAGTTCACCGACGCGGTGATCAAGGCGGTGAGCGCGCGCGAGGAGCCGGTGGTCTTCGTGCTCTGGGGCAACTACGCGAAGAAGAAGCTGCCGCTGATCGACACCACGAAGCACGTGGTGGTCCAGGGTGCCCACCCGTCGCCGCTCTCCGCCAAGCTGTTCTTCGGCAGCCGGCCGTTCTCGCAGATCAACGAGGCGCTGGACGGCTTCGGTGTCGACCCGATCGACTGGCAGGTGCCGAGCCTGAAGCAGGGCTGACCCGTACCTGGAAGCTGGACCGGCCCGCAACTTGAAGCAGGACCGACCCGTGCGGCGGGCTGACGCTCCGTCCACGTGCCGTCGGCGTCCGCTGTTCACCGACCTCGGCCGACGGTCGGTACCCGGTGTGCGAAGCTGGGTGCCGACCTGGTCGCCGGACCGGGTCTGGGAGGGGCGGTACGTGCGCCGGGTGTGGCGAGGGGCGGGGTTCCGGCTGGTCGCGGGGGCGGCGGTGCTGGGGCTGACGGCAGGTGTGGCGGGTTGCGCCGGCGGGGGTGCCGGCGGGGGTTCGGGTGCCGGGGCGAGCGCCGGTTCCAGTGCCGGCGCGGGTGCCGGTTCGGGGGCGGCTCCCGCTCCGAGCGGGGCAGGAGCGGCGGGCGGCGGTTCATCCGGTTCCGGTCCCGCCCAACTGCCGGGCCAGACGTTCTACGTCTCCGACCGGACGTCCGCCGCCCGGCAACTCGTCACCCTGCGCGGTCAGGGTCGGACGGCCGAGGCCGACACCCTCGCCAGGATCGCCGCCCAGCCCTCCTCGCAGTGGCTCGGGGACGAGGCGGCCAAGGGCATCGTCGAGCAGGTCGGCCGCCGGGCCGCCGAGGTGGACCGCACCCCGGTCTTCGTCGCGTACAACATCCCGCACCGTGACTGCGGCCAGTACTCGGCCGGCGGCGCGGCCGACGCCGCCTCCTACCGTTCCTGGATCAGCGGCGTGGCGCAGGCGCTGGGCGACCGCAAGGCCTGGGTGGTGCTGGAGCCGGACGCCATCGCGCACACCCTGGACACCTGCGGGGTCAAGGGCGCGGCCGCCGCCGAGCGGTACGGTCTGCTGGCTTTCGCCGTACAGGAGTTGAAGAGGCGTCCACAGGTCCGGGTCTACCTGGACGCGGGCAACCCCGGCTGGGCGCAGGACCCGTCGGCGATGGCCGAGGCGCTGAGCAAGTCCGGTGCCGCCGTGGCGGACGGCTTCGCCGTGAACGTCTCCAACTTCTACAGCACCGACCGGAACGTGGCGTACGGGGCGGAGCTCTCCGCCGCTCTGGGCGGGAAGCACTTCGTCATCGACACCAGCCGCAACGGCAACGGCCCCTTGAGCAGCGAGGCCTGGTGCAACCCGGCAGGCCGTGCGCTCGGCGAGCCGCCCACCGCCGACACCGGCCGGCCCGGCGTCGACGCCTATCTGTGGATCAAGAACCCCGGCGAGTCCGACGGCGAGTGCGGCCGGGGCGAGCCCCGGGCGGGCGAGTTCTGGCTGCCGTACGCCCTGGGGCTGGCGCGCGGAGGCGCGTAGCCCGCCGACGGCGTAGCCGCGTCCGCGCGGGCCGCTTGGCCGCGCCTCCCCCTTGACCGCGCCGACGGCGACGGAGGAGGCGGGGCGTAGGAGGAGGCCGGGGGCGCAGTGGGCGGGCGCTAGGCGGTCACGTGCATCCAGCGCGCGACCGACGGGGTTCCGGCGGCGTCCGTCACGAACAGCATGTACCAGCCGGGCGGCAGCAGATCGGGGTTGCCGGGCAGCGTGAGCGTGACACCGCCGACCGAGCGCGCACCGACGTCCAGGGCCACCGAGCGTTGTTCGACATCGGTCGCGTGGGTGACCGAACTCGGCCGGATCAGCTTGGCGGTGACGACGGCGTCCGGCTTCGGGGTGTCCACCGTGACGGTGCCGCCGAGCTTCGCGGTGGCGGGCGCGCCGGTCAGCTGCGGGCGCTCGCCGTGGAACAGGTACGGCGGTGTGAAGATCTCGATCCGTTGCTCGAAGGAGCCCGGCTCGGTGTCGGCCCTGTCGGCGAAGAGCGGGTCGGAGCCCAGGACCACCACCCGGCCGTCGGGCAGCAGCAGCGCCTCCGAGTGGTAGTTCCGTCCGACGGTCGGCTCGGCGGCGGTACTGAAGGTGTTGGTGTCCGGGTGGTAGACCTGCGACTTGAGCAGGTCGCTCCGGTGTTTGCCGCGGTAGTCGCGCGAGCCGCCGGTGGTGAACACGGTGTCGTTCGGCAGGATGACGCTGTTGAGGTAGCGGGTGCCCCCGGCGGGCAGGTCCGGTCCCGCGGTGAAGGCGGGCTTCGCTGCGGAGAGATCGGCGATGTCGGTGCGGGCGGTGGAGAGCGGGGACTCGCCGACGCCCCCGCCGCCGAGCACCATCACCTTCTGCGCCTGGGCGGGCGGCAGCAGGACGGAGGACGAGGTCTCGGTGAGGTCGGGATCGCGAAGGCCCGGGACCGGTTGGAAGCTGTCGTCCTCCAGATCCCATAGTCCGGGCTCGCGGCCCTTGTCCGCCGGGCCGTAGCCCGCGTTGGAGCCGGAGTAGAAGAGCCTGCCGGAGGCGGTCAGGAAGATCGACGGGTAGGTCGGGAAGTAGCGGTCGGGCGCTTTCGACCAGGTCTTGCGCGTCGGGTCGTAGATCTCATTGTCGTTGCCGCTGAGGATCTGCCCGGTGTCGTCCAGCCCGGAGACGGTGACCACCCGCCCGTCGCCCAGGCCGGTGAGCGTCGGGTACCACCGGGCGTAGGTCATGTCGGTGACCTGCTCGTACAGCTCGGTGTCCGGGTTGAACTCGAAGGCGGAGCGGATGCCCTGGAAGTCCTGCTTCTCCAGGGTCATCCGGTCGGCCATGCCGTAGAGGTTGCGGGCGTCGGCCCCGGTCAGGCCCTTGATCGCGTACTGGGCGGGGGAGTTCTCGACGTACGCGCCGCCCGGAGTCACCGCCTCCACGAACACGTGCTGCTCGCCGGCCGTCACGACGGTCCGCTCGCCGGAACCGGTCTTCACCGCGGCCGGGACGGTCACCTCGGCGGTGGACACGTACGCGTGGCCGTCGGGGGCGGTGAACACCGTGCCCTTGGGGAACGTGTGCGCCGCCTCCGGGCTCTCGTTGCGCACCCGCATGGTGCCGGCCGCCTTCTTCACCGCCCCGTCCAGCGCCTCGTAGCGCAGCGTGCCGCCGGCCACCAGCAGCCGGCCGTCGGGCAGGGCGGTGTGGCCGCCGCAGAACATGTCGGCCGGGGTCGGGATCCGTTTGTAGGTGTTGGCGGCAGGGTCCCAGAGCAGGCTCTTGAAGGAGCCCGCGTCGAAGCTCCGTCGGTCGTTCCCGGAACCGGCGATGATCAGGACCTTGCCGGTGCGCAGCAGGCTGGCATGGACGGCGTTGATCCGGAACTCGGCGGGGAGGACGACGGTCTGCCAGTGGCCGTACTCGGCCCTGTACTCCGGGCGGTTGATCACGTACTGGTGGTACTGCTCGTTGGCGAAACCGAGCACGGCCGGCGCGTTCATCCCGGCCACGGTCAGTGCGACGGTGCTGCCGAGGGCGAAGCGCCTGGTCCGGCCGGCATTGCGGATCTTCACGGTGGTTGGTCCCCTCCTGCTGCGGGTCCGAGGGCGCGGGCTCAACGGGCGGTGGTGGCTGGTGCAGTGGCGGCTGGTGCGGTGGTGGCTGGGGTGGTGAGGGCCTCGGTGGTGGGGGCTTTGGTGGTCGAGGCCCCGGGGGTGGGTACCCAGGCGGTGGGGGTACCGGAGCGGCCCTGACGCGGCACGGTCGGGACGGTGGTGGCGGGTTCGGCCGCCGTGGTGACGGCCGCTGTGGTGGTCCCGCCGCCGGTGACGGAGAGGGTCGAGGTGGGCCGGGCGCGCCTGCGGCGGATCGCATCGACAGCCAGCACGAGCATCGGCAGCAGGCTGAGAAGGAGTGCCAGGAAGGCCCAGGTGCGCATGGCGACGTGGTCGTGGCCGGTGAAGAAGGAGGCCGCGATCGCTGCGCCGAACACCAGCGTCCAGAACAGGTGGATGCGGAACGTCGCCACCCGGTCGGGACTGGCCGAGTGGCCCTTCGGTGTCACCACGAAGCGGCTGCGGAGGCGGAGCAGCGCTTGCAGGAACGATGCTGCATAGATCGGCCCGCAGAGTGCCGACATCACCATGCCCGCCACGCCGGACGACCCGGCCGGCTCGTGCGGGCTCACGTTGTGCTTGCGGTTCCAGGTGTAGAGCAGCACCTGGAGAGCGGCCGCGTCGCTGTACAGCATCATCCAGATCTCCGAGGAGACGTGGACCCCCGACGCCCCGAAGCCCAGGTAGAGCACGCTCGACACCCCGCCGAGCAACCAGGTCAGCGCCGCCATCGGGTAGAAGCAGACCATCAGCGTGTAGTTGAGCAGCCGGCCGGGCGACAGCCCCCAGGCCGCGCGCCAGTACTGGGTCAGGAGCGTCTCGTAGGTGCCCCGGCTCCAGCGGAGCTGCTGGGAGAAGAAGTCCGTCCAGGAGGACGGTCCCTCGCCGACCGCCAGCACGTCAGGCGTGTACACCGACTTCCAGCGCGCGCCGGTGGCCGGGTTGCGACGACGGTGGAACTCCAGCCCGGTCGCCATGTCCTCGGTGATCGAGTCGTACAGCCCTCCGATCGACCGCAGCGCGCTGATCCGCACCGCGTTGTTGGTGCCGACGAACATCGGCGCGCCGTAACGGTTCCCCGCCCGCTGGATCAGCGCGTGGAAGAGGAACTGCTGGCTCTCCGAGAACTTGGTGACGGCCGAACCCGAGCTGCGGTAGTTCCCGTACACCTGTGGGCCGACCACGAACGCCACGTCCGGGTCCCGGAAGTACCCCAGCATCCGCTCACCGAACTCCGGCAGCGGGACGTGGTCGGTGTCCACCGACACCCAGAAGTCGTAGTCGGCGCCGTGGGACTGGAGCCAGCTGTTGTAGTTGCCGTGTTTGGTTCTGGCGCGAAACCGGCCCTTGGGCTGGTTCCAGCGCTCGACGCCGCGTCGGCTGAAGTGCCGCGCACCCAGGTGGGCGCAGAGCGCGCGCATCGCAGGATCGTTTCCCTCGTCGAGCAGCCAGACGTCGTACGGGCCTTCGTGCCGGACGGCGAGTGCGGCGATCAGTGTCCTGCGCACCATC
Source organism: Kitasatospora sp. NPDC050463 (assembly GCF_040655255.1). NCBI lineage: Bacteria > Bacillati > Actinomycetota > Actinomycetes > Kitasatosporales > Streptomycetaceae > Kitasatospora > Kitasatospora sp. NPDC050463. Next base: position 91,645 of record NZ_JBFAJO010000006.1, on the reverse strand, counting down.
TCCGGCGGCTCCTTTCCCGGCACGCAGGTGGTGAGGAACGCGACCCGGGTGCCCGACTCGGGCGTGACCGGGACGGGGTCGCGGGCGACCAGCGTGGCATGCGTGTTGGAGACGACGTTGACCAGCCGGAACACCTCGACGACCGCGATGATCGCGATCATCACCTTGTCGGCGATCGGTAACCAGGAGTGTGTCTCGCCCGGCCGGACCGGCCAGTGGTCGGGGAGCAGCAGCCAGACGAGCAGCACGGTCTCGACCGTCGGGGCGGCCAGCATGAGCAGTGCTGCGCGGATCCGGTGCGGCTCCCGGCGCAGCAGGCTGCGGTACTGGATGCGGTAGGGGGCGGTGGCGTCGGGGGTGGTGGCCGGCCCGGCGAGGCGGCTGAAGTGGGCGTAGTCGTAAGGGGCTTCAGGGACGGACAGGGATATCAGGGCACCGCCGGTGGCGGCCGCGGAGTTGGTGTCGGGCGCGCCCGCGCGCGGGGGTGACGCGGAGGGCGGAGTGACGCGGGGTATCGGGGGACGACCGGGTGGGCCTTCTGCGCCCGTGCGTCGCGAGAACAGCTTGATCATGTGTGGCTCCCCCCGTGGCCGGCCGGTCGGGCCGACTCGTTCGTGCGTGCTCCGACCGGGGTACGCGATCCAGCGCCCTGTGCTGCGACCTGGGTGTTCTGGACGACCGCTCCCCCCGGAGCCTGGCTTTCGAAGCAGACCGCCACCCGGTCAACTGTGCTGGTTCCAGACAGTTCCAGGTCGCCAATCATTAAAACGTGTACGATCGATTATGTCGTACATATACTGGGCCGCTTCGAATGCGAGATCCCGGCACGTTCTCCGGACTCCCCTTCGGGATGTGCGGGATCCTTGGCTGCCCCAACTCTCCCGGAGCGCTGGCGTGATCGCAACCGATCCGAGAAATGATCATTGCGCGAGAGTGAAGATATGACGATTCCCGGCCATGTGGGTCCCAGGGGCTGTTATGGAGAGGGAATCGTTTATCGGGCGTCCCGGGTTAGTCGAATGGATGCACGAAGGCCGGACTCCCCTGTGGGTTGTCCGGCCTTCGGTCGGGCCTTTCGCCCCGGGCCTTGCCGTAGTCGTCCGCCGCGTGCCGTTGCTCCGGGTCGTCGCTCCGGGCTCCGGGCTTCGTGCCGTCGCTCCGGGCTGGGGGCTGGGGGCTACGGGCTCTGGGTTGGCGGCTCTTGGCTCAGGCCCCGGGTGCCCGGTGTTGTGCCCCGATGCGCCCGCTGGGGAGCGGGGCGGAGTGCGGTGGCAACAGGCCGGGACCGGTCGCGGCCCGGACGTCGTCGAATGACACGCCCGGGGCCGTTTCGACCAGACGCAGCCCGTCGCGGGTGACGTCGATGACGGCCAGGTCGGTGACGATGCGGTCGACAACTCCCCGGCCGGTAGCCGGAAGTGAGAGCTCTTCGACGATCTTCGGCGAGCCGTCCCTGGCGGTGTGCTCCATGACCACGATCAGCCGTCGGGCGCCGTGCACGAGATCCATGGCGCCGCCCATGCCCTTGACCATCTTGCCCGGGATCATCCAGTTCGCGAGGTCCCCGGAGGCCGATACCTGCATCGCACCGAGTACCGAGACATCGATCCGCCCGGCCCGGATCATGCCGAAGGAGAACGCCGAGTCGAAGTACGAGGCGCCGGGGGCGACCGTCACGGTCTCCTTGCCCGCATTGATCAGATCGGGGTCCTCGGCTCCGTCCGCCGGGTACGGGCCGACGCCGAGGATGCCGTTCTCCGAATGCAGCACCACATGGACGTCCGGTGGGAGGTGATCGGGGATCAGGGTCGGAATGCCGATGCCCAGATTGACGTACTGCCCGTCACGGAGCTGCCGGGCGGCTCGTGCGGCGAGCGTGTTCCGCGCGTCGAGCGCCCGGTCGGCGGTGGGCGAGGTGGTGGCTGGGGCGGGGGTGAAGGAGGTGTCTGCGGGCTTCGCGGCGATCGTTTCGGTGGTCATCGCGATCAGGCTCCCTGGGGTGCGGTGACGACGGTTCGGCGCTCGATACGGCGGTCGGCGGGATCGGCCGGGACCACTCGGTCGACGTAGACGCCCGGCAGGTGGACGGCGTCCGGCTCCAGCGCACCTGGCTCGACGATCCGGTCCGCCTCGACCAGCGTGACCCGGCCGGCCATGGCGCAGAGCGGATTGAAGTTGCGGGCGGCGGCGTGGAACACACAGTTCCCGTGCCGGTCCGCGACCTCGGCGCGGACCAGCGCGAAGTCGGCGGTGATCGCCTCCTCCAGCAGGTAGCGGCGGCCACCGAACTCCCTGACCTCCTTCGGTGGCGAGGCCAGCGCCACCGAACCGTCCGCGCCGTACCGCCGGGGCAGCCCGCCCTCCTCGACCTGGGTCCCGACCCCGGCCGGGGTGAAGAACGCGGGGATGCCCGCGCCGCCGGCCCGCAACCGCTCGGCGAGCGTGCCCTGCGGGGTCAGCTCCACCTCCAACTCGCCGGACAGGTACTGCCGGGCGAACTCCTTGTTCTCTCCGACGTAGGAAGAGGTCGTCCGGGCGATCCGGCCGGCTCGCAGCAGCAGGCCCAGCCCCCAGTCGTCCACCCCGCAGTTGTTGGAGACGACGTGCAGGCCGGTGGTGCGAGTGGCTGCCAGGGCGCCGATCAGAGTGCTGGGGATGCCGCAGAGGCCGAAGCCGCCGACGGCCAGCACGGCTCCGTCGGGGATGTCTCCGACCGCTTCGGCGGCGGAGTCCAGGACCTTGTCCAAAGGGTCACCTCATGAGGGGGGAGGGGTGGCAGGAGGAAAGGGAGCGGGCGAGGCCACGGCCGTCGGGGACGTGAGGACGTGGGCCCGTGGGCCCGTGGGGACACGGGGCGACGAGCCTTCACTCCGGCATGGCCCCCGACCCGCGCCCCACCACCGTCGCCGGGTGCGGGGCGCGCCGGCCATGGCGGCCGTCGCCACGCCCGGCGACGGACACATGGCCGGCGCCCACACCCACGGGCCGGCGGAAAGGCCCGGGCCCGGTGGTATGGCGGGCAGGGCCATAACCGGGCGCGCTGATACGGCGCCCAGGAACATGTTGCAGCCTCCACACCACACCTACGGTTCCGGCATCCACCCCCGCCGCACCCTCAGGAGTCGGTCACCATGCCCAGCTCGACAGCCCTCACCAGGACCGCCTCCGGTGGTTCCACAGGCCCGGCCGCTTCGCGCGGGCCGGGGCGCAAGCTCGCCGCCGTGGCGGCCTGTGTCCTGCTCGCGGCCGGCTGCGCCAAGGCCGGTACCGCCGGTACCACGGCGGCGGACGGTGGCGGCTCCAAGGGTGTGGTCAAGGTCGGCCTGGTGTACTCGAAGACCGGGCCGCTGGCCGCGTACGGCAAGCAGTACCTCGACGGCTTCAAGGCCGGGCTGGCCTATGCGACCAAGGGCACCGGCGCGGTCGACGGGCACAAGATCGAGTTCGAGGAGCAGGACGACGCGGGAGACCCGGCCAAGGCGGTGTCGGCCGCCAAGGACCTGATCGGCAAGGGCCACAAGATCCTGGCCGGCTCCACCGCCTCGGGCGTCGCTCTCCAGGTCGGACCGATCGCCGCCCAGAACAAGGTGCTCTTCATCAGCGGACCGGCCGCCGCCGACAAGGTCACCGGGTTGAACACCTACACCTTCCGCTCCGGCCGTCAGTCCTACCAGGACATCAGGACCGCGGCCTCGTTCATCGGGGACGCCAAGGGCAGGAAGGTCGTCGTGCTGGCCCAGGACAACGCCTTCGGCCAGGCCAACGTGGCCGCCGTCAAGGCCGTGCTCGGAGCCCAGGGCGCCACGGTCGACTCGGTCCTCGCCCCGCCCAGCGCGACCGACCTGACCCCGTTCGCCACCCAGGCCAAGGCCACCAAGCCCGACCTGCTGTTCGTCGCCTGGGCCGGCGAGACCTCGTCGGCCCTGTGGACGGCGCTGAACCAGCAGGACGTGTTCGCCGACACCAAGGTCGTCACCGGGCTCGACCTCGCCGCCTCGTACCCGCTCTTCGGCCCGGCGGCTGAGAAGATCTCCTTCCTGAACCACTACTTCGGCGGAGCCGCCGGCACCCCGGTGGAGAAGGCCATGGACGAGGCCGTCACCGCCGGCGGCGGGAGATCCGACATCTTCACCCCGGACGGCTTCACCGCCGCCCAGATGATCGTGCACGCGGTGGAGGCCAACCGTGGCTCCGCCGAGGACACGTCGGCTCTGGTGAAGGCGCTGGAGGGTTGGAGCTTCGACGGAGTGAAGGGGCGGACCACGGTGCGGGCCGAGGACCACGCCCTCCTCCAGCCGATGTTCCAAGTCCGGCTGACCGGTACCGGTGCGGCTGCCAGGCCGTCGGTGGAGAAGACGCTGGCCGCGGACGAGGTGGCGCCCCCGGTCACCCCGATGGCGGGCTGACCGCCGTGTCCGGTCCCGCTCCGTCCACCGTGCCCCGGCCGGTCCTGCGGCTGACCGGCCTCGGCTGGTCCGTTCGCGGTGTTCCGATCGTCGAGGACGTCTCGTTCTCGGTGGGGGAAGGCGAGTTCATCGCTTTCATCGGACCCAATGGTGCTGGGAAGACCTCCCTCTTCAATCTGATCTCCGGCATCTACCCGGCGAGCCAGGGCAGTGTGGAACTCGACGGCGCCGACATCACCGCCGAGGCCGTCCACGCCAGGGCGCGCCGCGGACTCGGCCGTACCTTTCAGACCTCCTCTCTGTGGCCGGGGATGACGGTTGCCGACCACGTCCGTCTGGCCGCGCAGGCCGCCGCCGGACCGCGCGCCTCGTACCGGCTCTGGCGCCGCGCCGACCGGTATGCGGACCAGGTGGGCGCGACCCTGGAACGCACCGAACTCGCCCATCGATCCGGGACCTTGGCGAGTGCCCTCTCCCATGGTGAGAAGCGCAAGCTCGAACTCGCCGTCCTGCTGGTCTCCGACCCCCGGCTCATCCTGCTGGACGAGCCGATGGCCGGGGTCAGCGCGGAGGAGGTACCGGCTCTCACCGAGCTGATTCGCTCGGTCCACCGCGACCTCGGTCGCACGGTACTGATGGTGGAGCACCATATGGACGTCCTGCTCGGCCTGGCCGACCGCCTCGCCGTGATGCACCACGGCACGCTGCTCGCGCTGGACGGCCCCGAGGCAGTGATGGCGGACGCCACGGTCCAACAGGCCTACCTGGGCGAGGCGCTGTGACCGACTCTCCTTTCCCCGCTGCTGCTTCCGGCTCGGCCGCCTTGACTTCCGCTGGCACCGGCACCGGCACCGGCACCGGCACCGGCCTGGGCGGCCCGGGCGCCGCCCTTGCTCAGGCTCCGGCCAACTCGCTCCTCTCAGTTCGTGATCTGCGGGTGGTCATCGACGGGTTGCACATCCTGCATGGGGTCGACTTCGACGTTGCGAGGACCGGTGTCACCGCCCTCCTGGGACGCAACGGTGCAGGCAAGACCACCACGGTCAAGGCCGTGATGGGTCTCGTGCCGCGCACCGGCAGCGTCCTGTTCGACGGGACCGAACTCTCCTTTCTCCCCACCCATCTCGTGGTCCGCCGGGGCATCGGGTACGCCCCCGAGGACCGCGGGATCTTTGCCGGCCTCACGGTCGCCGAGAACCTGCGCCTTGCCGAGCGGGACCGAGCCACCGAGCCGGCCTATCGCCTCGTCCATGAGTTGTTTCCCGAACTCAAGCAACGGGCCGGTCAGTTGGCCGGAACACTCTCGGGCGGCCAGCAGCAGATGGTGGCCATCGGCCGAACGCTGCTCAACCGCAACCGGCTGATCATCGCCGACGAGCCGACCAAGGGTCTGGCGCCGAAGATCGTCGCCGAGGTGGCGGACGTCCTGGCCCGGGCCGCCGAGGCCGTTCCCGTCCTCCTGGTCGAGCAGAACCTCGCCCTCGTCCGCCGTCTGGCCGGCACCTGCGCCGTCCTCGCCGACGGTCGCACCGCCCACCAGGGCGACACCGCCGAGCTGTTGGCCGATGAGGAAGCCGCCCGCCGCCTGCTGGGCGTCGGCAGCAAACGGGCGGGCGCCGGCCCGGCGGCCGGCCCCTCGGCGGTCGGCCCCTCGACGGCCGGGCGGGCGCCGACTGCCCCTTCCGTCACCTCGGAGGTGAACCCCTGATGGACACGGTCGTTCTCCTTTCCTGTACCGGACTCGGTCTGGGGGCGCTGTACTTCCTGGTGGCCTCCGGTCTCTCGTTGATCTTCGGTCTGATGGACGTACTCAACTTCGCGCACGGCGCCCTGCTCTCCATCGGCGCCTATGCGACCTGGTGGGCCGGCACGGAGGCCGGCTTCCCCCTCTGGCTCGCGGTGCCGTTCGGCACTCTGGTGGGGACGGCGGCTGCCGTCCTGTTGGAGCTCTTCCTGATCCGGCCGCTCTACAGCAGCCCGCGGGACCAGATCCTCGCCACCGTCGGCGTCGGGCTGGCCGTGCCCGCTCTCCTGATGGGTATCTGGGGCGCGGACGCCCGCCCCTTCCCACAGCCGGCTCTGCTCTCCGGCACCTGGCACCTGCTCGGTGCGACCGTCCCGGTCAACCGCTTCGTGCTGGTGGCCGCGGCCGGGGTGCTGCTGCTCGCTCTTCTGTTGTTCCTCGCCCGTACCCGCTACGGGCTGATCGTCCGGGCCGGCGTCGAGGACCGGGCGATGGTCACGGCGCTCGGCATCGACGTGCGCAGGGCGTTCACTCTCGTCTTCGCCATCGGTGGTGCCGCCGCCGCGCTCGGCGGGGCCCTCTGCGGCCTCTACTTCGGTTCGATCAATCCGGGCCAGGGGACGGGTCTGCTCATCTTCGCCTTCGTCGTCGTCGTGATGGGTGGCATGGGCTCTGTCACCGGGGCGGCCGTGGCCTCGGTGGGCGTCGGTCTCGTCCAGCAGTTCGCCAACTACTACACCGCTGCGGGACTCGGCGACCTCTCGGTCGTCGTCCTGCTGGCCGTACTGCTTCTCGTACGACCCCGCGGACTCACCGGGAGGCTCGCGTGAGTACCAAGACCCCCGACACGAGCACCGATGGCACCGCGGCCGACCGCGCCGCGGCCGGTTCGGCAGGGGGGACTGACACCAGCCCTGCCGAGAGACATTCTGGACGGGCGGGGGAGATCCGCGCCATCCCTCGAACAGGTGAATCAATCACCGAGCGCTCGACAGCGGTGCACCGAGCGCTACGCTGGTGGCCGATCGCTCTGCTGATCCTGTTCCTTGTCGCCCCATACAGTGCGCTTCCCGTTCCGGGACTGCTCGACGGCCCGCTCGGCAGCCCCGGAAGCCTCCAACTCATCGCCCTGTGCCTGCTCTACGGGGCGCTCGCCACCGGCTACGACCTCCTGCTCGGCCGTACCGGACTGCTCTCCTTCGGTCACGCCCTCTACTTCGCCACCGGCCTCTACGCCACCAACCTCGGCATGCTGGAGCTCCGACTGCCGTTCGCCGCAGCGGCTCTCTTCGGTGTCGCCTGCGCCGTCGCGCTGGCCCTGCTGCTCGGCTCGGTGAGCCTCCGCGTCACCGGAATCGGGTTCTCCATGGTCACCCTGGCCTTCGCACAGGCCGGTTCGATCCTCGTCCAGCGCAACCCGGGGGGCCTGACCGGTGGCGAGGAGGGCCGGTCCGCCCCGGCGGATCAACTCCCCTCCGCCCTCCTGGGCATCGAGAACACCGCTAACCTCTACTGGATCGCCGTCGCCTACCTGGCCCTCACCCTCGCCGCCGTCCACTGGGCCGTCGGCTCACCGGTCGGACGGGTGTGGGAGGGCATCAAGGAGAACGAGCGCCGGGTCGAGGTGCTCGGACTTCGGCCCTACGGCTACAAGTTGGTCGCGTTCGTCCTCGCCGGAGGCCTCGCCGCGGTGGGCGGAGTCGTCTACCTGTTGCTGACCGGGGGCGCCACGCCGCAGGCCGCCACCTCCGATGCGACTCTCTCGCTGCTCGTCATGGTCGTACTCGGGGGGTCCGGCACGCGCTGGGGTCCGTTGCTGGGCGGTGTCATCTACACCTGGGCGGGCCACCGGCTCGGCGACCTCGCCAACTCGGAGACGATCGCGGACCTGCCCGCGGTGCTGCGCGTCCCGCTCTCCCAGCCGCTGTTCCTGCTGGGCGGCCTCTTCGTCGCCGTGGTCTATCTGTTGCCCGGGGGCCTGGCCAGACTCCCCGCCCGCGTCCACGCCGCCCGTTCCGTCCGCTCCGCCCGAGCCATGGGCCGGGCCGGCGCCCCCAGCGCCCGACCCACAGGAGGTCCCACGTGACCGCGTCACCGAAGCACCCCGAAGCGCTGACCGTCCCCGTGCCCGGCGGGGATCTGGCGGTACTCCGCTGGCCCGCGGCCGTGCCCGGAGCGCCGACTGTTGTGGCGCTGCACGGCATCACCGCCCATGGCCTCGCCTGGTTCGAGGTCGCCCGTGTGCTCGCCGGCCGGGCCACCTTGATCGCGCCGGACCTCCGTGGGCGTGGGGCCAGCCGGACGGTCGGCGGGCCGTACGGCCTGGCTCGGCACGCGGACGACGTGGCGGCCCTGATCAGCGCGCTCGGCCTGGGGCCGACCCTCGTCGTCGGCCATTCCATGGGCGCCTGGATCACGGCCTTGACCGCGGTGCGGCATCCGGAGCTCGTCAGCCGCGTGCTGCTGGTCGACGGAGCGATCAGCTTCCCGCTCCCGGACGGTGTCCGGCCCGAGGACGCGCTGGCCGCCGTTCTCGGCCCGGCGCTGGCGAGGCTGTCGACGACCTTTCCGGATCGCGCGGCCTACCGCGCGTTCTGGCAGCGGCACCCGGCCTTCAGCGCGGACTGGTCGGACGGCATCGACGCCTACACCCAGCGCGACCTGATCGGCGCCGAGCCCGAACTCCGCTCCTCCTGTGTGCTGGAGGCCGTTCAGGTCGACGGCGAGCAGGTCCTGCTGGACCAGGACGCAGCCGCTGCCGTGCATCGACTGCACTGCCCCGGTGAGCTGCTGTGGGCGGAGCGCGGATTGCTGGACGAGCCGCAGGGGCTCTACGACAGCAAGCGGATCGCCACGTCCGGGCTGGCCCCGGCCCGGGTGGCCGCGACCCTCGTGCCGGACACCAACCACTACTCGATCCTCTGGAGCGTGGCCGGCGCCGAGGCCGTGGTGCGCAGCCTGCTGGGCGCCGGACCCGCCGCCGGGCAGCGGGTCCCGTAACGGATCAGCCGGCGGGGCATCGTCACTACGCCGGCCGTCCCCCGCGGAGTCAGCTCCGTGAACTGCTCACCCGGCGGCGCCGAGGAAGGTCTGCCACCCGCCGGCCGGCGCCTGCCCGACGTTCAGCGAACGCAACTTGCGGAGGGTGGACTGGTCCTGGGCCTCCAGCCAGTCGACCAACTGGCGGAAGGAGACCAGTCGGACCTCCGGCTTGGCGGCGATGGTCTTGAGCGTCTCCTCGACGGCGTCCATGTAGATCCCGCCGTTCCACTGCTCGAAGTGGTTGCCGATGAAGAACGGCGCGCGGTTGCCGTTGTAGGCGCGGTCGAACCCGGCCAGATAGGCGTCCCGGGCCTGGGAGCGCCAGTCGTTGTACTTGGCGGGGTCGCCCTTGGTGCTGCCCGCCGACTGGTTGGCGAGGATGTTGTAGTCCATCGAGAGCACCTGGAACGTGTGCCCGGGGAACGGGATGCTCTGCAGCGGGAAGTCCCATATCTTGCCGTCCTGCACCTTCTGCGGCCATATCTGCTGACCTCCGGAGGAGCTGGCGTCGTACTTCCACCCCATGGCGGCGGCGGTCGGCAGCAGGGCCTTCTGCCCCTCCAAGCACGGGGTGCGGCCGCCTATGAGCTCCTTCTTGTAGTCGAAGGGGAGCGGGTCGACGTCGGTGAAGCCGGTGTTGGTGCGCCATTGGGTCACGAACGAGACCGCCTGGTCGATCTCGCTCTGCCAGTCCTCGGGGGTCCACTTGTTCACCCCGTTGCCGTCCGAACGGGTCGAGCAGAAGTGCCCGTTGAAGTGGGTGCCGATCTCGTGGCCGGCCGACCAGGCCTGGCTGATCAGTTTGAGCGTGGTCTTGACCGCGCCGTCCGAGAGGTACGGGATGTCGGACGCGCCGACCGCGTGCTTCGGCGGGTGGTAGAGATCGGCCTTGCCCTTCGGGAGGGCGTAGATCCCGGAGAGGAAGAAGGTCATGGCGGCCTTGTGTTCCTCGGCCAGCTTGAGGAAGCGGGGGAACTGGCCGTCGTCGGTGCCGCCGGCGCCGTCCCAGGAGAACACCACGAACTGCGGCGGCCGCTCGCCGGGCTTGAGCTTCTCCGCCTTGGGCTGATTCGGCTGGGGGCCCGTGTCGGAGGTGGAGCCGTCGCCGATGGGACTGCCCTTGGCGGTCGGAGTGCCACTCTCCGTCGGCCCGCCGGTGCCGGTGCCGGTGCCGCCAGGACCGGGCGCGGAGGAACTCGACCCCGAACCGGATCCGCCACTCGAACACGCCGCGACCGTCCCGAGTGCCACGGTCGCGGCGGTGGCAGTGAGCACGGTCCTGCGCGAGATGCTGGTCATGGTCTCCCCTGGGTGCCGCTGGCCGGGTCGAGGTGGCGTCAGTAGGCCGCACCGGTCAAATCGGGCAATTGATGATTAATCCGCCGTTAGCATGTCATGTGGACGCAGAGGTCACCAAGGTGCCGAGGTCCATCGACAGAGAACACGCCTACCCGGCCCGGCCGGGCTGCAACGACCAGCTTTCTGTTGCGGTCCTGTGACGGTTTGCGCGGTCTTGGGTGGATCGCCACCGGTGGGGAGAGTCGGTCGGCCGCCCGGTCGTCGCGGCCCGGAGCGTCGGGTCGTCGAACCGTGGCTGGGTGTCGCGACGTGCGCGGTCCGCAGGTGCCGCCTGCCGCTCCTAGGGTCAGGTGCCCCGGGGTCCCGGTGCGGCCTGTTCCGGTCGCGGTTGCGGTTCCGGTGTCGCGGGGCGTTCGGGAGTCAGTTGACGACGAGCCGACGGTTGCGCCGCACGATCCGGGCGATGGCGGTGCTGACCATGGTGGCGGCGGTGCAGGAGACCGCAAGGCTCAACCAGGCGGTGTCGAACCAGTGGCTGTTGAGCCAGCCCAGCGTGACGATGTAGGCGGCCCAGATCAGGGCGGCCAGGGCCGACCAGCGGAGGAAACGGTGCGGGTGGGCGTGGGTGGGGGAGTGACCGATGGCCAGGTCCAGGATGGTCCGGCCGGCCGGTACGAATCGTGCCACCACCACCATGGCAGCTGCCGCCCCGGTGGTCCGTCCGTCCAGCGCCTGCTGGACCCGGGCCACGCTGGCCGCCAGCTGCGGACGGTGTTCGAGCCGTCGCTGGACCGAGGGGGCACCCCGGCGGGCCAGCGAGAGCAGCAGGAGGTCTCCGAGGAACGAGGCGATGGCGACGCCGAGCCCCAGCACCACCGGCGCACCGTCTATCTGCGCGGTCTTGAGCACGGCCAGGATGACCAGTGTTCCGCTGGGGATGAAGGGGAGAAAGGCGTCTCCCAGTACGGCGCAGAGCGCCAGGGCGCAGATCCATGAGGATCCGATCACCGTTGCGATGTCCAAGGTAGGTACTCCCTCCAGGCTGCCCGGGGGAGCAGATGGCTGCAGGGGACAACGCTAGCGCCTCGACTTTTCATGCCATGAAGCACCCCGGCTGTGCTGGGCGTCACAAGACGCGAGCCCCCGGAGCGGGGTGCCGTTCCGGGGGCTCGCGGGGATCGATCGGCGCTGGTCCAGCCCGATGACCTTGCAGGTGGGGGCGGATCCGGTATAGGTGATCCGCTCTGATCCATAGCCTGCCGGACGCCGCCCGCCGATCGCGAGCCCTGTGGCTGGCGACTTCCCGCGCTGGCGTGAAGTCGCCACGCGTGTCCGCTTGCTGGCTCTGAGTCAGTCGAACGGTCGGTAGGCGATCCGTCGCACAGTGGCACTGCGTACCGGGAACACCCGGGCCGGCGACGTGGTTGACCTCCCTTGGCAGTGGCGACCGCAGGCCAGACGAGCGGTCGTCCGACGCGCCATACGGACAGCACCAGGACGGCCAGGAGGGCGGACGGCATGACCACCGACGACCAGCAGGAGCGCGGGCCCCAACCGCAGACCCACGCGGCGGTCCGGGGCACCGTCCGGGGTACGGCGCCCGCGCCGCTCTCCATCCTCGACCTGGCTACCGTGGGCGTCGGCTACACCCCGGCCGAGGCACTGACCTCGACCACGGCCCTGGCCCGCAGCGCGGAGGAGTGGGGCTACCACCGGTTCTGGGTCGCCGAGCACCACGGCATGCCGGGCGTCGCCAGCTCCACCCCCGCCGTCCTGCTCGCCCACCTCGGGGCCCACACCACGACGCTGCGACTCGGGTCCGGCGGAGTGATGCTGCCCAATCACGCTCCGCTGGGGATCGCGGAGCAGTTCGGTCTCCTGGAGGCGCTGCACCCCGGCCGGATCGACCTCGGGCTCGGCCGCGCCCCCGGCACCGACCCTGCGACCGCCCGGGCCCTGCGGCGCGGCCTCACCGAAGGGGCCGACGACTTCCCCCAGCAGCTCGCCGAGCTGACCCACTTCCTCGACGGCGATTTCCCGGACGGCCACCCCTACGCCCGTCTCACGGCCGTCCCCCGGAGTGACGGGCGGCCGCCGATCTGGTTGCTCGGATCGTCCGGCTTCAGTGCCCAGCTGGCCGGTCGGCTCGGCCTGCCGTTCGCGTTCGCGCACCACTTCAGCAGCACCAACACCATCCCGGCCCTCGACCTCTACCGCTCGTCGTTCCGCCCCTCGGCCGTCCTCGACGAGCCCTATGCGCTGATCGGGGTGAACGCGGTCGCAGCCGATGACCAGGAGGCCGCTCGGCGGCTCGCGCGCTCCTCGGCGCTCGGAATGCTCCGGCTTCGCCGGGGGAATCCGGGGCCGATCCCCACCCCCGAGGAGGCCGAGAGCTACCCGTACAGCCCGGTGGAGGCCGACTTCGTCGACGACTGGCTGGGCAACGTCGTCCTCGGTTCGCCAGGTGAGGTCGCCGACGGGCTGGAGGCGCTGCGCAAGCGGACCGGGACGGACGAGTTGATGGTCACCTCGCACATCCACGGCCATGAGGCCAGGCACCGTTCCTACGGGCTGATCGCCCATGCCTACGGGCTCACCGGCCAGGCGGCCGAAACCGCCTGAAGTCGCAGGCGTCCGAACTCGTCGGCGGGCGGCGATGTCCCGTTGCCCGCCGACGGCTTCGGTGCCGCACCCACCCTCGGGCCACTGAGTCACGCGGCAGCCGTCGCTCGTCGCCCTCCCCGACGTTCATCGTCGAGCAGTCGAGCAGTCGAGCAGTCGAGCAGTCGAGCAGTCGAGCAGTCGAGCAGTCGGGGCTGCGGACCGCGGAACTGCGAACTGCCGTGCTGCCGCTACCGCTTGTCCGGCCCTGAGCGGCTCTCGCGGAGTATCGCCGCGACGTGCTCCGCCTTACCGGGCCTGGCGAAGTACCAGCCCTGCGCGGTGTCGCAGCCGGTGAGCCGCAGCCGCTCGGCCTGTGCCGCGCTCTCGATGCCCTCGGCGGTCACGGTCAGGCCGAGCGTGTGGGCCAACTGCACCATCGCGCCGACGATCTGCTCGTCGGCGTCGCTCCGGCGGGAACCGGCCCCGGGCAGGTCGGCGCGGCCGGCCGGGGCCGGATCGCGGAAGCCCTCGATGAAGGTGCCGTCCAGTTTCAGTACGTGCACCGGCAGTCGGGAGAGGTAGGCCAGGTTGGAGTAGCCGGTGCCGAAGTCGTCGATCGCGATCCTGACGCCCATGTCGGCGAGGGCCTGCAGGGCCTGGAGCGGTCGCCCGCCGGGACCGAGCAGCGCGCTCTCGGTGATCTCCAGTTGCAGGAGTCGGGCCGGCAGACCGGTGCTGTCGAGCGCCTGGGCCACATCGGCGACCACGTCGGAGTCCCAGATCTGACGGGCGGCCAGGTTGACGCTCACAAAGGTCTCGGTGTCGGGGAACTCCGTGAGCCAGCGCTGGGCCTGGCGGCAGGACTCCTCCAGCACCCACTTGCCGAGCGGCACGATCGCGCCGGACTCCTCGGCGAGGGGGATGAACCGGTCCGGTGAGAGCGTCCCGTAGCAGGGGTGGCGCCAGCGGACCAGGGCCTCGGCGCCGTGTACCGCGCCGTCGGCGAGGCCGACGAGCGGTTGGTACTCGATGGTGAACTCGCCGCGCTCCAGGGCCGGTCGGAGGGCGGTGGCGAGCAACTGGCGGGTCAGCTGGTGGGCGCCCCGGTCCGGGTCGTAGAGAGTCCAGCGGGCCCGGCCGTCGGCCTTCGACCAGTACAGGGTGGAGTCGGCGTCCTTGACCAGGTCGGCGGGCGTGGTCTCGTGTACCGACCGCTCCACGACGCCCACGCTGGCGGTGACCACCAGCCGGTGCCCGGCCACGTCGAAGGGGCGCTCCAGCGCTTCGAGGATCCGGGCGGCCAGCTCGATCAGTTGCTCGCTGCCCTGGCTGTCGGTCACCAGGACGGCGAACTCGTCGCCGCCCATCCGGGCGACCAGATGGGAGCTGTGATCGGAGAGGCCGTGCCGGAGCCGGGCGGCGACGGCGATCAGCAGCTGGTCGCCGATGTGGTGGCCGAGGGTCTCGTTGATCGCGGCGAACCCGTCGAGGTCCAGGTAGCAGACGCCCACCCGACGGCCGTCAGACCGATCCGGCTCCGTCGGGCCGGCTCCCGCAGAGCCGGATCCGGCCGACCCCGACCTCACTGGGTCCGATCCCACCGGCCCCGATCCCACCGGATCCGATCCCATCAGGCCCGACGCAGGTCCGCCGGGCTTCACCGCCTGCGTCTGCGCCGCGTCCGGCGCGGTCCCCGGGATCTCGGCCGCGGTCGTTCCACCGGCCGTGAGGCAGGCGGCGTCGAGCCGTTCGAAGAAGAAGGCCCGGTTGGGCAGCCGGGTCAGCGGGTCGTGCAGTGCCTGGTACTCCAGGCGGTCGCCCAGTCGTCGCTGTTCGGTGATGTCCTCGACCATGGCGAGCGTGTAGAGCGGGCTGCCGTTGCCGTCCCGGATCAGGGAGATGGTCACCTTGCTCCACACCGTGCGCCCCTCACGGTGTTTGAGCTGCTTCTCCACGCGTAGCCGCCCACGGTCACTGCGGACGAGGTCGGGGAAGAGCCGGTCCGGCATGCCCTCCGGGTCGAGGACGTCGTGGATGTGGGTGCGGACCAGGTCGCCGACAGCGCAGCCGACCAGGGTGGCGAAGGCGGGGTTGACCTCGATGATCCGGTCGTCGGGGTCGATCAGGGCCATGCCGATGCCGGCGTCACAGAAGGCGGCCCGGAGCCGGGACTCGCTGGCGCTGAGCGCTGCCAGCAGGCGGTCGGTGTTCCCGGGGGTGGCGTCGGGCCCTTCGGCCGGACGGTGCACCCCGTTGGCGAGCGGGGTCGAGCAGGTGGGGCAGAGGACGACGCCGGTGCCGACCGCACCGTCGGACCCGGAGCCGGGTGGCACGCCGGGGCGAGTGCCGGCGGTCGCATCGGACCCTGGGCCGGTACCGGTACCGGTACCGGTGGCGGGGGAGCCCGGGGCACCGGGCGAGTCGTTGAGGGCGGTGACGGCGGAGCCGTTGGCCGGGAGGAGGGTCGGAGAGATGAGGTGGCGGTGGTGTTGCGGTTGTTCGTGCCGCACGCCTGGGTGGTGTGCGTCGGCCCCCTCGTTCTGGCCCGGCACGGCATGCTCCCGTCCGCTGCTGACGCTTGATGCTGGTCCGGCCGGCACCTGGAACTGCGGTGACCGGCTCCCGCACTCTGTCGAGGTCCTCGCGGTCCGATGCGCAACGCTCGCGGTGGAGCGCTCGCGTGGGGATCCGCGTGAAGAACAGGGCGCTGCGGCCGATCATAGGACGCGACGGCAACGCGCGGTGACCGCCGCCAGAGTGATTCGCCCGTTTTCACGGCATGTGTGGCGGTACATGCAGACGCCCCCGGTGCACATCACATGATGTGCGCCAGGGGCGTGTGCTCCAAAAGTGCGCCCCTGGGCGCTTACTGAGCGCTGGGAACGCGCGGCGCACTTCGCCCGAGCGCCGGAGGCCCGGGCGAAGTGTCAGGGCGGCAGGTCGTCAGAACGCCGCAGCGCCGGTCGCCGGAGGCCGCGCACCAGCTGTCGGACCGACTGGACGCCCGAACAGCGATGCGCCGGTACGTCCGACGTGATGCGGCGGACGTCGCCGCGTCAGGCCAGCGCGGCCGTGAGCGTGATGGTCGTACCGGTCAGGGCCTGGCTCACCGGGCAGTTCGCCTTGGCGTCCTCGGCGGCCTTCACGAAGCCGGCCTCGTCGAGGCCGGGCACCTCGCCGGTGACGGTCAGGTGGATGCCGGTGATGCCGGTGCCGGGCTTGAAGGTGACATCGGCCTGGGTGTCCAGCTTGGTGGGCGGGGTGCCCGCGCCGGCCAGGCCGTGCGAAAGGGCCATCGAGAAGCACGCGGAGTGCGCGGCCGCGATGAGCTCCTCCGGGCTGGTCTTGCCGTTCGGCTCCTCGGCGCGGGCCGGCCAGGAGACCGGGTACTCGCCGATGCCGGACGAAGCGAAGGTCACCTGACCCTTGCCGTCGAGCAGGTTGCCTTCCCACGCGGTGCGTGCGGTGCGGGTGGTTGCCACGATCGGTACCTCCATTACTGAGGGACTGCTGTCTCGTCACTTCCGGTCATGCCGCGCACCAGCCTACGGGCAGGCCGGGTGTCGATCACAAGTAATGCCGTGGGGCGCCGCGTCAGAGGGTCGCCGGGCCTCCCGTGGTTCGGCGATCGCCCTGGCCGGGCGCCTGACCTGCCGGGCGGCCGCCGGTCCATGTGCCGTCCGGATCGTGGACGGATCCGCGGAACGGTGCGGATCCGCGCCGGGTGCCCTGTTAGATTGGCCCGGGCCCGAGTCTCGGCCGACGGACGGTCGGGTGCCCACCACCACAGAGCCGCGGAGCCGCCCCGATGACGGATCACCCCACGACCCCCGAGACCGGACTGTCCGACGGGATCGACGACGCCGTGCGGGCCGAGCTGACCAGCCTGCGCGAGAGCATCGACAACATCGATGCCGCGGTGGTCCACATGTTGGCGGAGCGGTTCAAGGCGACCCAGCGGGTCGGCCGGCTCAAGGCCGAGCACAAGTTGCCCCCGGCCGATCCGGCACGCGAGCGCGACCAGATCCGGCGTCTGCGGGAGCTCGCCGCCGGGGCTCATCTGGATCCGGTGTTCGCGGAGAAGTTCCTCACCTTCATCATCGCCGAGGTCATCCGGCACCACGAGGCCATCGCCCGGGCCTGAACGCGTTCGTTCGCGCCTCTGCACGCGCCTGCCCGGCACCCCAAGCCGACACCCCAAGCCCGGCATCCCCAATCCCGACCACCTCCGGCCCGACACGTCCGGCCCGACACGCCTGGATGACACCCCCGGGCATACCCGTGTGCGGACTCGTGCTTCGTGCCCGAAGGCCGGCTCGGGAGTCGCCTGCCACCGCCCGGAGCACGTCGCGTGCCGTCGTCCGCGAGGCGCTCCGGTACCCGGCCGGGCCCCGGCGGGACGGGGCCGTGATGTCTGGCACGGGTAAATGCCCGATTTCGCGTGGCTTCAGGGTTGGCGTAGCGTGCAGGTTCCCCCAGCCGGAGAGGTGGAGCAGCGACGATGGCGGTGAACCTGCCCGAAACGCCCAGCGATGCCGGGACCGGTCAGCCCCCGGCCACCGGCGCCGGACACGGTGGTGGCAGTGCCCACGGGGCCCCCGGCAACGGAGGCCGTGCCGAGGCGCGCCGGGCGCGGTCGCGGAAGGCCTCGAAGGGCTCCAGGGCTCCCAAGGGCTCGAAGGACCGCAGGGCGAGGCGTCGTCAGCGGCCCTGGTGGATCGAGATCCCGGTGATGGCGGCGATCGGGCTGGCGGTCGCGCTGCTGATCAAGACCTGCCTGTTCCAGGTGTTCATGATCCCCTCCGGGTCGATGGAGAACACGTTGCGGATCGGCGACCGGGTCGGCGTGAACAAGCTCGCACCGCTCACCGGCTGGAAGCCGGAGCCCGGCCAGCCGGTGGTGTTCAAGGACCCGGGCGACTGGCTGCCGCCCCAGCCGACCGACGGGAACCCGGTCTCCAACGCGGTGGGCTCGGTGCTCAGCTTCGTCGGTCTGGTCCCGCCGAAGGACGACAACTACCTGGTCAAGCGGGTCATCGCGACGGGCGGCCAGACCGTGCAGTGCTCGGGCACCATCTTGACCGTCAATGGGGCGAAGGTGGACGAGCCGTACCTCCACCCGGGGGACGACTCCTGCGCGGGGCTGGACTTCGGTCCGGTGACGGTGCCCCAGGGGTACGTCTGGGTGGAGGGCGACCACCGGAGCGACTCCGCCGACTCGCGCTACCACCAGCGGGGCCCGGGTGGCGGTGCCGTGCCGGTGGACAACGTGGTCGGCCCGGTGTCGGCCGTCGTCTGGCCGCTCAATCACCTCGACTGGTTCGGCTGGGTCGGCCGCTGACGCCGGTGGTCCGCGCTCGGCAGCCACCCGGCCCCCTACCACCTGACCCCCAACCACCTAACCCCCGACCACCTGGTCCCTGGCCTCCCGGCCCCCGACCACCTGGTCCCCGGCCGCCGGTCCTTCGGCAGCTCGCGCCAGGCGCTCGCCGAGGGCCGTCGCACCCACGGCGACGGACCCGGCAGCATCCGCCGTGTTCGGGCCCGCCGCGTTGTCCGCCGTGACCGGTGCGGTGAACGGCTTGCTCGCCTGGGCCGCGAAGGCGCCGGCCAGGACGAGCAGTCCGCCGGCCATCTGCGGCAGCCCCAGGTGCTCGCCGAGCAGGATCCAGGCCAGGACGGTGGCGACGACGGCCTCCAGGTTGGCCACCACCCCGGCGATCGGGGGCGACAGGTGGCGGACGGCGATCACCCCCGTCAGGTAGGCGAGCACGGTCGCCACCAGGATCATCCAGGCGGCCGGGAGCAGCGCGGGCAGCGAGTGCCCGTCCATCACGACGTTCCCGCCGAGCAGGCCCCAGTCGGCCTCCCAGGGGCGGGTGAACGCGGTGAGCACGACCGCGCCGATCAGCAGCCCGTACGCGCTGACGGCGATCGGGTCGACCGGTCGGTCGCCCTGGCTTCCGGCGTCGGCCAGGACGAAGTAGCCGACCTGGCAGCAGGCCGCCCCGAGGGCGAACAGCACGCCCAACGCATCGAAGCCGAGGCCGTTCCAGACCTCCACCACACAGGCCAGACCCGCCACGGCCACGGCGGCGCCGACCGCCGCGCCCCGGCTGATCGGCTTTCGCTGGACGAACTTCACGTAGCCGATGAGCAGCGGGGGGCCGAGGTATTCGATCAACAGGGCGACGCCGACCGGGATCCGGGAGATCGCCGCGAAGTAGCAGGCCTGGACGCCGGCGACGGCGAGCAGGCCGAAGCCGATCAGCAGGCCGGGCCGTCGAAGTACCGCGGCACGGTGGCGGTAGGCCAGCGGGAGCAGGACCACGGCGGCACCGGTGACCCTGAGCCAGACCACGTGCAGCGGTGAGAGGCCGGCCTCGATCAGAGGCTTGGCGGCGGTGCCGGAGCCGCCGAAGGCGAACGCGGAGACCAGGGCGAGGGTGAGACCGAGGGTTCTGCCCGGGGAGCGGCCGGGCAGGGACTTTGAGCTGTGCACCGAGGCATTGTGACAGTCATACCGCTGGTTCGGTAAGGCGCCATTCCGTCATTTGGTCCTGCACTGAACTGTGCGCAGCGGCAGATCCGCGGAGGGTCCGCCTCTGCTTACGCCCCGGCTTCCGCCCCGCCCGGTCCCGCCCCGGCCTGTCCCGAGCGCACGGGGGCAGGACCGGCCGGGACCGGCCGGGACAGGCTGGGAACGGGAAAGGCTTGTGGGCGGCCTACTGCCCCGCCCCGGCCCCCGCCAGCGCGCCCGAACCCCCGCCCGAGTCCGTACCCGACGCCGCGCCGCCCGCGCCGCCCGAAGGCTGGGGCGCGGTGGTCGGGCCGGTGGTCGGCGCCGTGGTGGGCGCGGTGGTCGGCGCTGGCGTCCGGGTGGGCCGGCTGGTCGGCTGGGAGGTCGGCTGCTGGGTCGGCGCGGTGGTCGCGCCGCCGGACTGCGAGCCGCCCGAGTCGCCGCCGTTCGAGCCGGCAGACCCGGGAGTCCCGGCGGAGCCCGCGCCGGACGAACCACCCGGCGTGCCGGTCGCGCCGCCGGAGCCGTTGCCCGGGCCGCCCGTGGTGCCGCTCGTCGCGCCGCTGCCGGGCGTGGCCGGCGGCGAGGCCGCTCCGGACGGCGTCGACGAGCTGTCCGGGCCGCCCGAGGACGTGCCGCCGCCCGACCAGTCCGCACCCGGGGGCGAGGCGAAGTCGGTGACCGGCTGGCCCTTGAGCGCGGCCTTCATGTAGCCGGTCCAGATCTGCGCGGGGTACTGGCCGCCCGCGGCGCCGTCGATCCCACCGGTGCCGCTGAGGCTGACCTGGGCGCCGCTGCCCGGGTCCTGGCCGAACAGCGCCACCGAGGTCACCAGCTCGGGGGTGTAGCCGACGAACCAGACCGACTTCTGGTCGTCCGTCGTACCGGTCTTGCCGGCCACCGGGCGGCCCAGCGACTTCGCCCGCCAGCCGGTGCCGCCCGGGTCGCTGACGACGCCCTGCAGCATCGACGTCACCTGGCGTGCGGTCTCCTCGCTGATCGCCTGGGTGGTCTTGTGGGCCGGCAGCTGGAGGGCCTCGCCCTCGCGGTCCACCGACTGCACCAGCCACGGGGTGATCTGCTCGCCGCCGTTGTCCAGCGTCGCGTACACGCCGGCCATGTCGAGCACGCTCGGGGTGGCGGCGCCGAGCGGGATGGACGGCACCGGGTCGAGGCCGGGGGTGCTGCCGGGCAGGCCGAGGGCGATCGCGGTGTCGCGGACCTTCTGCAGTCCGGTGTCCTGCGCGAGCTGGGCGAACACCGAGTTCACCGACCAGTCGGTCGCCTGCTGCAGGGTGACCTGGCCGTAGCTCTTGTCGCCCTCGTTCGGCGGCGCGTACGGGATGCCCTTGCCGCCGCGGACCTTGCGCCCGCTGGTGCCGTCGTAGACGGTGCGCGGGGTGACGGTCTGGCCGGACTGCGTCTTGGCGTCGTTCTCCAGCGCTGCCGCCAGGGCGATCGCCTTGAACGTGGAGCCGGCCTGGTAGTCGCGGCGGGTCGCGTTGTCGACGTAGTGCTTGGTGTAGTCGACGCCGCCGTAGAGGGCGACCACGGCGCCGGTCTTCGGGTCGACCGAGACGGCGCCGGCCTGGGCGGCGGCGTCCTTCTTCCGCTTGTCCGGGTCGAGGGTGTCGTGCAGCTGCGCCTGGACCGAGTCCTGAAGGGCCTGCTGGCGCGCCGGGTCGACGCTCAACTTGATGGTGTAGCCGCCCTTGGCCAGTTCCGACTCGGTGATGATCTGGTTGGCGGCGAGGTACTCGGTCGCCGCGTTGACCAGGTAACCGGCCTGGCCGGAGAGGCCGAGCTGGGCCTGCGGGTCCTTGACGTCGGGGAAGGTGGTGGCGGCGCGTTCCTCGGCGGAGAGCCAGCCCTCCTTCACCATGCCGTCCAGGACGTAGTTCCAGCGGTTGACCGCGTTCTGCTTGCCCGCGGGCGTGGCGGTGGCCACGTCGTAGGCGCTCGGGGCGTTCAGCAGGGCGGCCAGGTAGGCGCCCTGGGCGGCGTCGAGCGCGGACGCGTCGACTCCGAAGTACTGCTGGGCGGCGGCCTGGATGCCGTAGGCGCCACGCCCGTAGTACGAGGTGTTGAGGT
The DNA here is from genome assembly GCF_040655255.1 of Kitasatospora sp. NPDC050463. NCBI lineage: Bacteria > Bacillati > Actinomycetota > Actinomycetes > Kitasatosporales > Streptomycetaceae > Kitasatospora > Kitasatospora sp. NPDC050463. The sequence goes on along the minus strand of NZ_JBFAJO010000006.1, from coordinate 69,939 downwards.
AGCCGGAGAGGACGTCGTCCTTGCTCTCGGTGGCATCCACCTTGATCGCTATGAAGAGTTCCTTCACCTTGCGGGTGATGGACTGCTTCTGGCTCAGGTAGGTGTTCTTCACGTACTGCTGGGTGATCGTGGAGCCGCCCTGGGTGCCCTGGCCCTTGGCGGTGTTGACGGCGGCGCGGACCAGGCCGGGCACGTTGACGGCGCCCTCGTGGTAGAAGTTGCGGTCCTCGGCGGCCAGCGCGGCGTGCTGGGCGGCGGGGGAGACCTTGTCCAGGCCGACGTTCTGCCGGTTGGTCTGGCCGGTCCGGGCGACCACCGAGCCGTCCTGGTAGAGCCAGGTGTTGCTCTGGGCGGTCGCGGCGGCATGCGCGTCCGGCACCTTCACCAGGGCGATCCCCAGGGCGAACAGGCCGACGCCGAGCAGCAGCGCGGCGGCGAGGCCGAGCAGGCTCATCCGCCAGGTCGGGATCAGCCGGCGCCAGCCGGTGCGCTTCGGGCGGCGGGGCTTGCGGCCGCCGGCCGGAAGCCCGGAGGTGCGCTTCCAGCGCTTGACCGGGCGGAGTCCGAGGGACGGCGTGCGACGGCCGCTCTGGGTGTTTCGGGACAAAGCGGCGGCCTTTCCTGCGGGCGAACCGTGCCAGCCTGCACAAACGGGAATGTCGACGGGTGGGGGACCTTTGTCCCGTTTCCGGTGTACAGCCCAGGACGTGCCGAACGGGTCGGTTGACTCCGTCGGGGCGGCAAGCGAGACCGACATCACACGCAAAACGGACGTCGGAGGGCAAAAAATCAGGGAGCCTCTCGCTGCTGCGAGAGGCTCCCCAAGTGTCTGTGCGCCGCCAGGGACTCGAACCCCGGACCCGCTGATTAAGAGTCAGCTGCTCTAACCAACTGAGCTAGCGGCGCCTGCTGACCTGGAGAACAATACACGGTCCGCAAGGGTGCCTCGCACCACCGGGGGCGACGGTGCTCCTCCGGAGCGCCCCGCCCCGTCTCGATGCCTGTTTCCGCCCGGTTGGGGAGGAGTTTCCCCCCGGTTAGGGTGGGAACGTGCGCAGCTCCCACCCCGGCCGCCGGACGGCACGGCTCGTCGCCGCCCTGCTGCTGCTCAGTGCGGTGGCGTACACGGCCTGGGTGCTGGAGGTGGTGCTGAGCACCGGCCTCGACCCGGTCCAGGCGTACATCAGCGAACTCGCCGCCGAGGACCAGCCGCTGGGCGGCCTGTTCCGGGCCACCGATCTGGTCGCCGGTCTCGCCGTCCTCGCGGCGGCAGGCACGGCGCTGCTCACCGGCTCGTACGGCCCCGACGGTGCCGCGCCCGACGCTGCCGCCCCCGACGCTGCCGCCCCCGACGCTGCCGCCCCCGACGGTGCCGCGCCCGACCGCAGCGCCCCGGGTCGTGCCGCTTCCGACGATGCCGCTTCCGACCGTCGGAGCGCCGCCCGCCGGCCGGGCGCCCGTCGCCTCTTCGGCCGCCACTCGTGGGCGGTGGCCGGCTGGGCGGCGCTCGCCCTGTTCGGGGCCGCGACCGCGGCCGACTCCCGACTGCCGCTGAGCTGCGCACCGACCAGCGACGAGATGTGCGCCGCCCGTGAGACGGCCGGCCTGGTTCCCGCCACCCACACCGCACACGCGGTGACCAGCAGCCTCGCCATGCTCGGTGCGCTCGGCGGGCTGATCGCGCTCACCGTCGCGGCCCGCTGCTACGGCTGGTGGCCGTCCCTCCGCCGGTACGGGCCGTGGCTGCTGGCCGGTGAGCTGCTGGCCACCGGTTGGAGCCTGGCCGCGATCGCCGCCTTCGAGGCCGGCCACGGCACCTGGTCGCTCGGTGCGGGGCAGCGGCTCCAGGTCGTCCTGGTCGCGCTCTGGCTGGCCGCGCTGGCCGCGAGCCTCGCCCGGATCCGCGGCGGCTCGACGGCGACCGTGGGCGTTCCGGGGCGCACCCGGGCCGGAGCCGACGGGGTGGAAGCGCGATGACCGGGCCGGGAGCGGCCCCGCGGGGACCGGATCAGCGAGGACCGGGGGCACACCGCTCCGCGATGTTCCTGCGGATCGACGGGACGCCCCTGCACGTGCGCACCGAGGGCAGTGGACCGGTCTGCCTGCTCACCGGCGGGCTCGGCAGCTGCTGGTTCGACTGGGACCTCGTCGTCCCTTTCCTTACTCCCTACCGCACGGTGGTCCGGTTCGACCGGCCCGGATACGGGCTGAGCGCACCCGAGCCGGCCACCCGGCCGGTCCCGACGGCGGCGGGGGAGGCGGCACGCATCCGGGGTGTGCTGGACGGTCTCGGGCTGCGGGCGCCGTGCACGGTGGTGGGCCACTCGCTGGCGGGGTTCCATGTCGAGGCCTTCGCGCGGCTGCACCCCGGCCGGACGGCCGGACTGGTCCTGCTGGACGGCAGCGTCGAGCCCGCCCCGCGGCCCCTGCCGGCGCCCGGGCTGCGCGACCTGGCGGCCCGTGCGGTCGCGGCTGGGGCCGCGGCCGTCGCGGCGCCGTACCTGCTCGGCCCCACGGCGCGTCGGCTGGTCGCCCGGGCGTCGACGGTCCGCCGTGAGGATCTCGCTCCGGAGCCGCTGGTCCGGCACTGCTACCGGACCGGGCGGTCCTTGCGCGCACTGCTCCGGGAGAACGCGCAATACCTGGACATGGCCGCCGAGCTGGACGAACTGCGTCGCACCGCACCGCTGCCGGCCGGGCTGCCGGTCACCGTGCTCGCCGCCGACGACGGGTGCCGCAGCCGCCGCACCCGGGACTGGCTGGCCGACCAGCGGGGCCTCGCCGCGCTGCTCGGGGGTGAGTTCCGCAGCACTGCCCCGGCCGGGCACCTGCTGATGTTCGACCGCCCGGACGCGGTGGCCTCGGCGATCCTGGACACCCACTGACACCACCGACGCTCCTCGGCGGGCCCCGGTGGGGATCGCGCCGCCGGCCCCCGGAAACGCCTCAGGCCGCCCACCGGAGTGGACGGCCTGAGACCTTGCCATGTGCGCCGCCAGGGACTCGAACCCCGGACCCGCTGATTAAGAGTCAGCTGCTCTAACCAACTGAGCTAGCGGCGCCTGCTGACCCGGAAGACATTACACGGAGTCGGGCCGATCTGCCGAATCGGCACGATCCCGCCACTCTCGGTGACGGTCGAGGTCCCTGGCCCGACGCCCCGACCCCGCCCCCCGACGCCTCGACCCCGACAGTCCACCGACCTGATGGCCCGGCTCCGCCGCCCCGGCGTCGTCGACGGAGTCCCGCTCCCCCTACTCCGGGAAGTGGCAGGCCGCCTGGTGGTCCGGGCCCGGCGCCGGACCGGTCAGCGGCGGGGCTTCGGTCTCGCAGCGGGTGCGCGCCCCGGCGTCGAGCCCGGCGTAGACGGGGCAGCGGGTACGGAACGGGCAGCCGGTGCGCCGCGCGGTCGGGGAGGGCGGGTCGCCGGCCAGCAGGATGCGGCTGCGGGCCCGCTCGGCCGCCGGGTCCGGAAGCGGGACGGCGGAGAGCAGTGCGCGCGTGTAGGGGTGCCGGGGGCGGTCGAAGACGGCGGAGACCTCGCCCTGTTCGACGGTCCGCCCGAGGTACATCACGCTGACCCGGTCGGCGAGGTGCCGGATCACCGACAGGTCGTGCGAGACGAAGAGATACGAGAGGCCCAGCTCGGCCTTGAGCGACTGGAGCAGGTTGAGCACGCCGGCCTGGATGGAGACGTCCAGCGCGGAGACCGGTTCGTCCAGTACCAGCAGCTTCGGCCGGACGGCCAGCGCGCGGGCGATCGAGATCCGCTGGCGCTGTCCGCCGGAGAACTGGTGCGGGTAGCGGACGGCGTGCGCGGGGTCGAGGCCGACCTGGCGCAGCAGTTCGGGCACCCGGTGGGCGATCTCCGTGCGGTCGGTGCGCTGGGCCCGCAGGGGTTCGGCGACGATGTCCCCGATCGGCATCCGGGGGTCGAGGCTGGCCATCGGGTCCTGGAAGACGATCTGCAGCTGGGAGCGCATCCGGTGGGCGTCCGACCGGGAGAGCCCGGCGGTGTCCCGTCCGAGCAGCTCGATCCGGCCGGACTCGGGCCTGGCGAGCCGCAGCAGTTCGAACAGGGTCGTGGACTTGCCGGAGCCGGACTCGCCGACCAGGCCGAGTGTCTCGCCCTGCCGGATGTCCAGGTCGACCCCGTCCACCGCGTAGACCTCGCCGATCCGGCGTTTGAAGACGGTGCCCTTGAGCAGCGGGAACGTCTTGGTGAGCCCGTTGACGGAGAGTACCGCCGGGCGCTCCTCGCGTGGTGCGGGCACGGTGGTCGGCGCAGGTGGCACCGGCGGTACGGGGTACACGTCGGAGGGTGCGGGCCGGCGCTCGGCCAGCTCGTCGGCCCGGACGCACGCCGCCAGATGCCCGTCCACGTCGCCCGCACCCACGCCAACGCCCGCACCCACGCCCGCGCCCGCGCCTTCGCCGACCCGGGGCGCCCCGAGCCCGTCCAGCCCCGGCTCCGCGGTCCGGCACCGCTCCTCGACCAGCGGGCAGCGTGCGGCGAACGGGCACCCGGTCGGCAGTTCGGCCATCGGCGCGGGCGCGCCGGGGATCGGCACGAGCGGCCCGCCCCGGCCGTCCAGCCTCGGGACCGCGCCGATCAGCCCCAGCGTGTAGGGGTGACGGGGCGCGGCGAACAGTTCGTCCACACCGGCCGTCTCGACCACCCGGCCCGCGTACATCACGGCGACCCGGTCGGCCATTCCGGCGATCACCCCGAGGTCGTGGCTGACCAGGACCAGCGCGGCGCCGGTCTCCCGCTGGGCGGTGCGCAGGACGTCGAGCACCTGGGCCTGGATGGTGACGTCCAGGGCGGTGGTGGGCTCGTCGGCGAGCAGGATGTCGGGGTCGTTGGCGATGGCCATGGCGATCATCGCGCGCTGGCGCATGCCGCCGGAGAACTCGTGCGGGAAGCTGTCCAGCGCTCGGTCGGGGGCGGGGATGCCGACCAGGTCGAGCAGTTCGGCGGCCCGCTTACGCGCGGACGGCTTGTCGAGGCGCTGGTGGATGCGCAGTGCCTCGACGATCTGGTCGCCGATCCGGTAGACGGGGGTGAAGGCGGAGAGCGGGTCCTGGAAGACCATGGCGACCCGGCGGCCGCGGATGGCGGCGAGCTCGCGGCCGGGCAGTCCGACCAGCTCCCTGCCGTCCAGCGTGACCGAGCCGCGGACCCGGGCGGTGCCCGGCAGCAGCCCGAGCACGGCCAGCGCGGTGACGGACTTTCCGGAGCCGGACTCGCCGACGATGCCCAGGGTCTCGCCGCGCCGCAGGCTCAGGTCGACGCCACGGACGGCGGGGACGGTGGCGCCGCGTGGTCCGGCGAAGTCGACCCGCAGGTCGTGGACGGCCAGCAGCGGGGTTTCGACGGTGGTGGTCACTTTCTTTCGCGCTTCCTACGAGTCCTACGAGGAGTACGGGCCACCTCGGTGGTCGGGTCGAGGGCGTCGCGCAGCCCGTCCCCGATCAGGTTGACGGCCAGGACGAAGAGCACCAGCAGCCCGGCGGCGAAGTAGAACAGCCAGGGGAAGACCGGGGCGTCGCTGGTTCCGGCGGCGAGCAGGGTGCCGAGCGAAACGTCGGGGGCCTTCACGCCGAAGCCGAAGTAGGAGAGCGCGGTCTCGCTCATCACGGCCCCGCCGACGGCGATGGTGGCGTCGATGATGAGGAAGGAGGCGACGTTCGGCAGGATGTGCCGGGTGATGATCCGCAGCGGCCGGACGCCCATGAACTGTGCGGCGCGGACGAACTCGCGTTCGCGCAGCGAGATGGTCATCGAGCGGACCACCCGGGCGGTGATCATCCAGTTGAAGAGGGCGAGCAGCAGGACGAAGGCGAGCCAGCCGGTGCCCTTCAGCCGGGGCGAGATGATGGTGATGATCAGGAAGCTGGGGAAGACCAGCATCAGGTCGACCAGGAACATCAGCACCCGGTCGGTCCAGCCGCCGAAGTAGCCGGCGCAGGCACCGACCAGGGAGGCCAGTACGGTCGAGAAGAGCGCCACCAGCAGGCCGATCACCAGCGACTTCTGCAGGCCGCGGACGGTCTGCGCGAAGACGTCCTGGCCGACTCCGTTGGTGCCGAACCAGTGGGTGCCGGAGGGGGGTTGGCGCAGGGCGGTGTAGTCGGGGGCGGCGTAGTCCCACGGGGTGAGGTACTGGCCGCCGAAGGCGAGCGCGAACAGCAGCAGGACGACGACGGTACCGGCCACCGCCCAGCGGGCGGCGAGCAGCCGGGCGAGGACGAGCCGGCCGCGGCCGGCCGGTTCGGGTGCGCGGACCGGCACCGGGGTGACGCCCGGTGCGGCCGCGACGGCGGGAACGTCGAGCGCGTCCGGGCCCACCGGGGCGGTGGACACGGCGGACCCGGCGGTGGCGCCGGATACCGCAGGCACGGCGGCAGGCACGGCAGGGGCGGCGGCGGAGTTCGTGGACCCGGAGGGCTCGGAGGGCTCGGAGGGCTCGGAGGGCTCGGAGGGCTCGGAGGGCTCCGAGGGCTCTGCGGGCTCGGCGGGTTCCGTGACGACGGCGGTCATGGCAGCGGCTCTCCTCCGGTCAGGACCGCACACGCGGGTCGAGGGCGGCGTGCAGGGTGTCGGCGAGGAAGCCGGAGGCGAGCACCACCACGGCGGCGAACAGGTTCACGGCGACGACGGAGTTGACGTCCTGTTCGTTGATGGACTGGATGAACCACTCGCCCATCCCGTGCCAGCCGAAGATGGTCTCGGTGAAGGCGGCGCCGGTAAAGATGCCCAGGAAGCTGTAGGCGAACATCGTCGACATCGGGATCACCGCCGTCCGCAGCCCGTGCTTGACCAGGGCGCGGCCGCGGGTGAGGCCCTTGGCCTCGGCGGTGCGCAGGTAGTCGGAGCCGAGCACGTCGAGCATGGTGCCGCGCTGGTAGCGGCTGTAGGTGGCGAGGCCGCCGAGCGCCAGCGAGAGGGTGGGCAGCAGCAGGTGCAGTGCCCAGTCGCCCAGGTGGGTGCCGATCCCGCCGGTCAGTCCGGGCGTCTCGTAGCCGGTGAACGGGACCACCTCGTGGCCGGCGATGTCCTTGGCGGCGATGGCGCCGTTCTTGAGGAAGAGCGCGACCAGGAAGACCGGGGTGGAGAGCAGGACGAAGGAGAAGACGGTCAGCAGCCGGTCGGATATCCGGTACTGGCGCACCGCGCTCCAGGCGCCGGCGGCGACGCCGAGGGCCATCCCGAGCAGGCTGCCGACCAGCAGCAGACGCAGGGAGACCCAGATCCGCCGGCGGAAGTCGTCCAGCACCGGGGTGTCGTGGATGGTGCGACCGAGGTCCCCGTGGAGCAGGTCACCGGCCCAGCGGCCGAACCGCTCGACGACGGGGGTGTGGTCGTTCAGATTGAGGTCGGTGAGCTGGCGCTCGACCGAGGCGGCGGCCGGTCGTGGCACCTTGGCCTCGAAGTAGGCGCGCGGCTGGAGGGCGGCGGCGGACAGCGCGTACGCCAGGAACACGGCGGCTACCAGCAGCACCGCGTAGTAGCTGAGCCGCTTCGCGAGGTAGCGGAGCATCAACGGCCGCCCGGGGTGGGGGCGGGGCCGACGCGTCGGGTGGGCATCGGTGGGTGGCCTTCGGTCGATGGCCCTGGTTGGGGCCGGTGAGGGAATGTGCAGGTCAAGAGTGTTGCACCGGCGCGCGGCCGGGGTGTTGCGGCAGTGTTGCCACCTGTTTCGTTTGGATCAGGTGTGAACTCCGCCCCCTGGTACTCGTACTGATCCGCTGTTACGTTCGGTCGGCCGGCAGCGACTTGGCTGCCCACGCTCAATCTTCGCCACACCTCGCGACGCTCAATCCTCACCAACCTGTCGGATTTCACCGGGGGGAACCCTCATGGACGCTTCCACCACGCCCGTACGCCGTCTCGGCCGGGTCGCCGCGCTCGCGCTCGCCGTCACGCTCGCGGCCACCGCGTGCAGCTCGGGCGGCAGCGGCTCGGCCGACAACGTGGCCAAGAGCGAACCACCGAGACAGGGCGCGATCGACATCAACGCCAAGTCGCCGGACCAGCTGCGCGACGGCGGGGAGGTCCGGTTCCCGCTCTACCAGTGGATCACCCAGTGGAACCCGTTCCAGGTGGACGGCCGCTACGGGGACGCGGTCGAGATCATGCGGGCCCTGGAGCCGGAGCTCTTCACCACGGACGAGACCGGCACCTTCAAGCCGGTCACCGACTACCTGCTGGAGGCCAAGGTCACCTCGACCTCCCCGCAGGTGATCACCTACAAGCTCAACCCGAAGGCCAAGTGGTCGGACGGCAAGCCGCTCGGCTACCTGGACTTCAAGGCCGACTGGGAAGCCACCAACGGCAAGAAGGACGGCTACAACATCGCCGACTCCTCCGGCTACGAGCTGATCTCCGGCGTCGAGCAGGGCGCGGACCCGAGCGAGGTCAAGGTCACCTTCTCGGAGCCGTACGCGGACTGGCAGAACCTGTTCCGCCCGCTGATCCCGGCGGCCGGGATCGGCACCGCGGACGACTTCAACAAGGGTTGGGTCGAGAAGATCCCGATCACCGCCGGCGCGCTGAAGATCGGTACGGCGGACAAGACCGCGCAGACCATCACGCTGGTCCCGGATCCGGCCTGGTGGGGCACGAAGCCCAAGGTGGAGAAGATCACCTTCCGGGTGATGTCCCAGTCGGCGACCACCCAGGCGTTCCTGAACAACGAGATCGACTTCGCCGCGGCGGGTACCGCCACCGCGTACGGGCAGCTCAAGGACGCCAAGGACGCGGTGATCCGGACGGCCAGCCCGTGGGACGAGGTCCACATCTCGTTCGGCGGCGGCGGTCCGCTGGCGGACCAGAAGGTGCGCCAGGCGCTCGGCAAGGCGCTGGACCGCTCCTCGCTGATCAAGATCGCGAACAACGGTGTGCCGGTGGAGTTCAAGCCGCTCGGCAACCACATCTTCATGCCCAACCAGGTCGGCTACCAGGACAACTCGGGCGAGTGGGCCAAGTTCGACCTGGCCGCCGCCAAGAAGGCGCTCGACGAGGCGGGCTGGAAGGAGGCCGGCAGCGGGCAGCCGCGCACCAAGGACGGCCAGCCGCTGACCCTGCACTGGGTGCTCAACGACGCCACCCCGCAGGCCCAGCTCGACCTCGCCGCCGCCGCCCAGTCGATGTGGCTGGCGGCCGGGGTCAAGGTCGAGCTCGACAAGGTCCCGAGCAACGACTTCTTCACCAAGTACGTCAACACGGGCAAGTTCGACGTCGCCAGCTGGCGCAACACCGACTCGTTCCCGCTCTCCAGCAGCCTCGGCAACTTCCGGCTGCCGCAGGGCGACAACGTCTTCGGCAACTTCTCCAAGCTCGGTACGCCCGAGATCGACGCGCTGCTCAAGAAGGCGGCCGGCACGACCGAACCGGCGGAGGCCGCGAAGCTCTACAACCAGGCGGACGCCAAGATCTGGGAGCTCGGCCACACTGTCGAGCTGTACCAGCGGCCGACCGTGATCGCGAGCCGCAAGGGTCTCGCGAACTACGGCGCGTTCGGTCTCGCGGGCGTCGACTACGCCACGGTGGGCTGGGAGAAGTAGCCGCCACCGCGGCGGTGGTGGCGCCGGCGGTGCGGCGGGCGCCGACAGCACGGCAGGCGCTGGCGAGCAGCGCGGTGATCACGAGGCCGGTGGTGCGGACACGGGGGGACGGCTCTGCCGCCCCCGCTGTCCTGCCACCGGTCTTGACCTTCCGCGATGCCCGCAGGCCGCCCGTGTCGTGAGGTCCGTCCGGACCCGTGTGCCTCCAACCGGGGACGAATCTAGCGGGGTGATCCGGGCGGTCGGGGCGTCCGGCGCGGGCGCGCCGCAAACCCGTCGCGCTGTCACCCGGTTCGCGCACCGGGGCGTCAACTCTCGCTGACGGCAAGGCATATAGGGCGTACGCGACATTGCGGGTGCGATGCGCGGACGCGGCGTGCGGCCGCGGCTTGGGCGTGCGGCGCCGGTATGGCGCCGGGGCCACCCGTGGGGGAGTCGCCGCGGGGGCCGGCCGCCACGACGAGGCGCGGCACCGGTACGGGTACCCTGAACCGGCCGGTCCGGCCGTCGCCCGCCCGCCGCGGGGTGTTCGCGCCGGTGCGTGCGCCGGGCCCCGGTCGCTGCCAGGATGCGGCGGTACAGCGCCGCCCGCCCGCCCCGGAGCCCGGAGACCCGCTCATGACCGGCGAATCCGCCGCAACACCCCGCCCGCACCACGTCGACCCGCGCCCGGTGCGCCGGATGGTCCCGCGCAGCCGGAACGAGCCGCACCGGGTCGCCACCCCGCTGGAGCTCTTCTTCGACCTCTGCTTCGTGGTCGCGGTCGGCCAGGCGGGCCGGGAACTCGCCCACGACCTGGGCGCGGGGCACTACGGGGACGGCCTGACCGGGTACGTCTTCGCGTTCTTCGCGATCTGGTGGGCCTGGATGAACTTCACCTGGTTCGCCTCCGCGTACGACTGCGACGACGTCCCGTACCGGGTCACCACCCTGGTCCAGATCGCCGGTGTGCTGATCCTCGCCGCCGGTGTGCCCCGGATGTTCGCCGAGCAGGACCTGGTGCTGTCGGTCGTCGGGTACGTGGTGATGCGCCTGGCGATGGTCACCCAGTGGCTGCGTGCGGCGGCCAGCGAGGAGGGCCCGGCCCGTGGGGTGGCGCTGCGCTACGCGGTCGGCATCACGCTCTGCCAGATCGCGTGGGTGGTGGTGCTGCTGCTGCCGCACGACGTCCGGTCGTACCTGATCCCGCTCGGCATCCTGGCCGAGCTGTCCGTGCCGGTGATCGCCGAGCTGCGGCTCCGGACCAACTGGCACCCGCACCACATCGCGGAGCGGTACGGCCTGTTCACCCTCATCGTGCTCGGCGAGACGGTGGCGGCGGCGACCGTGGCGGTGCAGTCGGCGGCGGACGAGCACGAGGGGCTGGGCCGGCTGCTGCCGGTGGCCGGCGGCGGTCTGCTGATCTGCTTCTCGGCCTGGTGGATCTACTTCGCCCGGCCGATCCACGACCACCTGCACTCCAGCCGGCAGGCCTTCGTCTGGGGCTACGGCCACTACCTGGTCTTCGGTTCGGCGGCGGCGATCGGCGCGGGGCTGGAGGTCGCGGTGGAGTCGGCGGTGCACAAGGCGCACGTCTCGGAGACGGCCGCCACCGCGGCGGTGACCGTGCCCACCGCGATCTACCTGTTCACCGTCTGGCTGCTGCACGCGCGGCACACCAAGGCCGGGGCGGCGCAGGTACTGCTGCCCGTCGCGTCGGTGGTGGTACTGGCGTGCACGGCGGCGGGCGGCTCCGGTGTCCTGGTGGCCGGGCTGGTGACCGCGGCCACGGTGGCGGCGGGCGTCGCACTGCACGCCCGCGAGAGCGGGGCCGCCGGCCCGAGCGAGGTCTGAGGCGCCGGCCACGGGGCGCCGGGCGCCGGCTCGCGCGGGGGCGGCGGCACGGGGGCGGCGTGGGTGTGGCCGACCAGGTGCTGGAGTGCCTGGTCGTGCCGGGACAGCCAGGCGAGGTAGGTCGGACTGACCCGCGCCAGGTCCAGGTAGGCGGCCCGCAGCTCTCCGTAGAGCGCGTCCAGGGCCGGCGGGCCGATCGCGCGCGGCCGCCAGGTGAGCAGCAGCCGGACGGCCAGCGGATCGCCGTGCACCGGCCGGACGACCGTGCCCGGCCCGGGGGCGGAGGTCGGCTGGCAGGGGCGGACGGCCTCGCCGGAGGCGACCAGTTCGGCGGCGGTCGCGTTGTCGCGCACCTGCACCACCCGGGGGTTGAGTCCGGCCTCGGTGAACACCCGGCGCATCGCGGCGTACTCGTGATCGGCCGTCGGGTCCACCATCCAGGTGTCCTCGGCGAGATCGGCCAGGTGGACCACCGGGCGGGCGGCGGCCGGGTGGCCCGCGGCGAGCGCGACGAACTGCGGCTCGCGGGCCATCAGGACGCGGTGTTCGGCGCCCGGCGGGACCTTCAGCGGAAAGCCCTCGCTCTCGTGCACGAAGGCGACGTCCAACTGGTCGGCGGCGACCATCCGCAGCAGGGCGTTGGCGGAGATGTCGATGTGGATGGTGGTGTCCGTCTCCGGCAGCCGGTCGTGCACCCGGCGCAGCCAGGCCGCCACCGCCCGGCTTCCGACGCTGCCGATCCGCAGCCGCCCGGCTCGCTCGCTGCTGGCGGCCTCGCGGGCCTCCTGGCGGGCGGCGGCGACCAGTGCGGCCATCTCGGCGATCACCGGCCTGGCCCGGGAGAGCACCGAGTGGCCGAGCGCGGTGGGACTGCTGCCGGTCTGCTCGCGGGTGAACAGCGTGCCGCCGACGGCCCGTTCGATGCGGTGCAGCTGGGTGGTGAGGGAGGGCTGGGTCATGCCGAGGTGCAGCGCAGCCTTGCGGAGGCTGCCGCTGTCGGCAATCGCGCACAGCACCCGGAGGTGTCTCACGTCGAGCTCCACGTCGGGAGCATAACGGTCAATTCGGTGTGGCGCCAGGGACATGACATGTCATCAGTCGCAAGGGCTCCCGGTCCGGGGGTGATTGGCCGGTGCTATCGCCGGTTGACATCATCCGCCGCGCCGCCGCGCTGACCCAAGCTCTGGGGACAGCAAGCGTTCATCCGATGCCCGCGGCCGGCCCCCACCGGTCGCGGCGCACCCGTGAATCGGAGCCCCCACATGAACCGCATCGCGCGGACGTTCTCCGCTGCCGTCGGGCTGGCCCTCGCCGCCGGCCTCGCCGCCCTGCCCGGTACCGCGAGCGCGGCGCCCGCCACCGGCGCGGCCCAGCACTACACCGCCTCCGCGTCGGCGCACCCGGGCACCGGGAAGGCCGACAACCAGGCGTTCTACGAGGCCGTGATGAAGTCCGCCCTGGCGAAGCGGGCGGCCACGCCGTACCTGAAGGCCGTGGTGGTCACCTACGACGCGAGCAACGCGCCGTCCTTCGCCTCCGAGATATCCCGGAGCGCCCAGATCTGGAACGGCTCGGTCAGCAACGTCCGCCTCCAGGCCGGTACCAACGCCGACTTCTCCTACTACGAGGGCGACGACCCGAGCAACGGCTCGTACGCCAGCACGGACGGCCACGGCTCCGGCTACATCTTCCTCGACTACACCCAGAACGAGCAGTACGACTCCACCCGGGTCACCGCGCACGAGACCGGTCACGTGCTCGGCCTGCCGGACCACTACTCGGGTCCGTGCAGCGAGCTGATGTCCGGCGGCGGCCCCGGCCCCTCCTGCACCAACCCGTACCCGAACAGCACCGAGCGCAGCCGGGTCAACTCCCTCTGGCGCTGAGGCCTGACGGCCACCGCGCGCTGACCACGGCCACCCGCCGACCCGGGCCCGGACTCCGACGTCCCGGTCGGCCGGCCGGCCCTGGCCCCCTTGAGCTGCCCTCGCCCCACCGCACCACCGCCTCACCGCACCGCCGTTCATCAGTTCACCCGTTCACCCGTTCGCCGTGGCCCACCCCCAAGCGGCCCCGGCACCCGCGAACAGGAGCCCCCACATGAACCGCATCTCCCGCACGCTCTCCGCCGCCGTCGGCCTGGTGCTCGCCGCCGGCCTGGCGGCCCTGCCCACCACGGCCGCCGCCGCGCCCGCTCCGGCGGTCCAGGGCTACACGGCCACCACCGGCTACGCAGGTTCGGCCGCCGAGGACGCGGACAACCAGGCGTTCTACGCGGCCGTGATGAAGTCCGCGCTGGCCAAGCAGGCGGCCACGCCGTACCTGAAGGCCGTCGTGGTCACCTACGACGCCAGCAGCGCGCCGACCTTCCGCACCCAGATATCCCAGAGCGCCCAGATCTGGAACGGCTCGGTCACCAACGTCCAGCTGCGCTCCGGCACCAACGCCGACTTCCGCTACTACGAGGGCAACGACACGCGCGGCTCCTACGCCAGCACGGACGGCCACGGCTCCGGTTACATCTTCCTGGACTACGCCCAGAACCGTCAGTACAACTCCACCCGGGTCACCGCGCACGAGACCGGGCACGTGCTCGGCCTGCCGGACCACTACTCGGGCCCGTGCAGCGAGCTGATGTCCGGCGGCGGCCCGGGCACGTCCTGCACCAACCCGTACCCGAACAGCACCGAGCGCAGCCGGGTCAACTCCCTCTGGCTCCGCGGCTGACCATCGCCGCCGCGTGGACCACCGACAGGGGCGGCCGCCCACCCCGGGCGGCCGGGCCCTGTCGGTGGCACGTGCGAGCATGCGGGCGAGGACCAGTCCGCCGACCCGAGGTGTCACCACCATGCCGCTCTCCGTCCCCGACCGTCTGACCGACCTGCCGTACGCCCACCTGCTGCGCCCGCACACCGGCCCGCTGCGCAGCGACGAGCGCTACGACACCGTCCACTTCGACGGCGGCGAGTACACCGACCAGTCCGCCGCCGGCGCGACCTTCCTGGAGTGCGCGTTCACCGGCGTGGCGCTGAGCGGGGTCAAGCTCCGCCGGGCCCGCTTCAACGAGGTGTGGGCCCAGGCGGGCCGCTGGGTGGGCTGCGACCTCAGCGACACCGAGTGGCAGGACAGCGCCGTCACCGGCGGCGTGCTGGCCGGCGTGGCCGCCCACGGCTCGGCGCTGCGCCGTACGGTCCTGCGCGGCTGCAAGCTGGAGGCGGTCAACCTGCGTGGCGCGGTCCTGCGCGACGTCGTCTTCGAGGACTGCCTGCTACGCGACGTGGACTTCGGCGAGGCCAAGCTGACCGACGTCTCCTTCCCGGGCTCCACCCTGGAGGAGGTGCGTCTGCGCGGCGCCAGGCTGACCGGGGTGGATCTGCGCGACGCCGTCCGGCTGGGCCTGCCCGACGGCCACCAGGGCCTGCGGGGCGCCATCATCAGCTCCCCCCAACTCCTCGAACTGGCGCCTCAGTTCGCCCACGCCCTGGGGATCACGGTGAAGGACTGAGCGCCATCGCCCAGCCGCCGTTCGCGGCCCTGCCGTTCAGGCGGGCGTCGCTCGGTGACGGCCGGGCGAACAGTCCGCCAACCCTGCCCCGGCCCTCTGGTGGGGGCGGTCCGGGCGGGGGGAGGATGCTGCGCGATTGATGGGCCCAACTTGTGTGCACAACATCGCCAGTGAAGGGACGGGCCGGGCTGATGGCCGAGCTGAGTCGTAGGAAGTTCGTCGCGTTGTCCGGAGCCGCTGCGGCGGGCCTGGCCGTAGCCGGGGCCACCGGTGCGGGGGCGGCGCCGGGCGCGCCCGCCGCAGCGTCGTCGGCGGCGCTGTCGCAGACCGGCACCATCGCGGACGCCAAGCACATCGTCATCCTGATGCAGGAGAACCGCAGCTTCGACCACTACTTCGGGATGCTGCGCGGCGTGCGCGGCTTCGCCGACCGCAGCGCGATCCAGATCGCCAACGGCTACAGCGTCTTCAACCAGCCCAACGGGCTCGGGCGGCAGTACCCGTGGCAGTTCAGCGCCACCAAGCCGGCCGGCGGCGCCGACCCCGAGCGCCTGGCGCAGTGCAACGGCGACCTCGCCCACGGCTGGTCCGACCAGCACCGGGCGTGGAACGGCGGCAAGATGGACTCCTGGGTCGCTGCCAAGGGCAACGTCCGCACGCTCGGGTACCTCACCCGCCAGGACATCCCGTTCCACTACGCGCTCGCCGAGAACTGGACGATCTGCGACGCCTACTTCTGTTCCGTGATCAGCGCCACCGGACCCAACCGCACCTACCACTGGTCCGGTCAGATCGACCCGGACGGCAAGGCGGGCGGCCCGGCGTACGACGGCGGCGACGAGAAGGGCCTGCGCTGGCAGACCTACGCCGAGGCGCTGGAGGACGCCGGCGTGAGCTGGAAGGTCTACCAGAACGCGGCCGACAACTACGGCGACAACGCCCTCGCCTACTTCACCCGGTTCAGCTCCGCCCCGGCCGGCAGTCCGCTCGCGGTCAAGGGCATGGGCTCCGTTCCCAAGGTGACCGGCCGGACCCCGGACGACATCGTCGCCGCGATCAAGGCCGACGCGCTGAACGGCACCCTCCCGCAGGTCTCCTGGATCGTCCCCGACCAGGGCTCCTCCGAGCACCCGTACTCCACCCCCCAGGACGGCGCGCACTTCGTCCACAACGTGATCGACGCGCTGGCCGCCAACCCGGACGTGTTCGACTCCACCGTCCTCTTCCTCAACTACGACGAGAACGACGGCTTCTTCGACCACGTCCCGCCGCCCGCCGCCCCGGCCGGCACCCCGGGCGAGTTCTACGGCGGGACCAACATCGGCCTCGGCTTCCGCGTCCCGATGATCGCCATCTCGCCCTGGACCCGCGGCGGCTGGGTCAACTCCGAGGTCTTCGACCACACCTCGGTGCTGCGCTTCCTGGAGAAGTGGACGGCCGCCATCGGCAAGCCGGCCACCTGCCCCAACATCACCGACTGGCGCCGGCGCGTCTGCGGCGACCTCACCAGTGCCTTCGACTTCGCCAACCCGGTCTACGGCCTGCCCGCCCTGCCCAACACCGACGCGGTGATCGGCATGTCGAGCTGCGGCCCGCTGCCCAACCCGGCACCGGTCGACAACAAGCTGCCCGTCCAGGAGCCCGGCACCCGCCAGGCCCGTGCCCTGCCGTACCAGCCGAACGCCAACCTGGACCGCCTGGAGTTCGGCTCCGCCGGCGCCGTCAAGGTCTGGCTGACGATGGCCAACGAGGGTGCGGTCGCCCAGAAGTCGGCCCACTTCGCGGCCTACGCCAACGCCTACCGCAGCGGTGGGCCCTGGCAGTACACCGTCGACCCGGGCGGCAACCAGAGCGACTTCTTCAACTGCGGGACCGGCTTCGGCGGCGGCCCGTACGACCTCTCCGTCGTCGGCCCCAACCGCTTCCTGCGCCGATTCAAGGGCGACGCCACCAAGGCGGGCAGGAACGCGGCCGTCACCGCCTCGTACGCGGTCGAGCCGGGCACCGGAAAGCCGGCGCTGTACTTCAGGCTCGCCAACACCGGCACCACGCCGCTGACCTTCACCATCGCCTCGAACAACTACCGCACGGACGGTCCCTGGACGTACCAGGTGCCGGCCGGCGGCAGCGTGAGCGACTTCTTCAACGCCGTCGCCTACACCAACGGCTGGTACGACTTCACCGTCACGGTGGACGCCGACGGCTCGTGGTCGCAGCGCTTCACCGGCCACCTGGAGACCGGCGCGGCCAGCGTCAGCGGCTGACAACGCTCCCGTCGGCCCGGGGCCCGGGCCGACGGGAGCGCGCAGGGCGGATCGCCAGCGGATGCGCGCGCCGGGTCCCGGTGTGAGAGTGGTGGCAGCCCGGAAGTCGTCCGGAGGAGGAGTCATGGGCATCTTCGACAGGTTCCGCCACAAGGCGCACGACGCCGGCGAGGAGGCCAGATCCTCCCTCGGCGGGAGCCACGAGCAGGACACCACCGCGATGACGGAGGCCGCCCAGCGGGCCGCGCTCGCCCACGACGAGGCCGCCGACGCGTTCAGCGCCGAGGCCGAGAGGGCCCGCCGGGCCCGGGAGGCCGCCGGCGTCACCGAACAGGAGGCCGAGGAGCGGGCCCGCGAGGACATGACGGCCGAGGGGGACCCCTGGGACTGACGGCCGGAACCGACCGCAGCACGCCGGTCACGCCGACCACGCCGAAGGGACGCACCCGCCGCCGGGCGCGTCCCTTCGGCGTACCCGCTGCCGATTCGGCGTGACCCGCTGCCGCCCGCCCGCCCGCTCAGCGGTCGCGCGGCGGCAGCGGCGGCCGCCGCAGGTCCGGGCGCGGGGTGTCGTCCGGCGGCGCGACGGCGGCCGGCGCGTCCTCCAGCAGCTCCAGCGCCAGCTGGACCGCGGTGGCCAGCTCCGGGTGCTGCCCCCTGGCCCAGTCCTGCGGGGTGCGCAGCACGTGCACGTCCGGCTCCACGCCGCGGTTCTCCACCGACCAGCCGAGCCCGCCGGTGAACCAGGAGGCGTTCTTCGGCACCGAGATCTGCGTCCCGTCGCCGAGCGTGTGCCGCCCGGTCATGCCGACCACTCCGCCCCAGGTGCGGCTGCCGACCACCGGGCCCAGCCGCAGCAGCTTGATCGCGGCGATGATGACGTCGCCGTCCGAGCTGGTCGCCTCGTCGGCCAGTGCCACGATCGGTCCGCGCGGTGCGTAGCGCGGCCACCGCACCGGCTGCCGTCCCCGGCTGAAGTCCCAGGCCAGCACCGGCCGGGTGAGCTTCTCCAGGACCAGCTCGGAGACGTTGCCGCCGGCGTTGCCCCGGACGTCCAGCACCAGGGCGGGCTTGTCGAGCTCCCGCCGCAGGTCCCGGTTGAACTGGGCCCAGCCGGAGCCGCCGAGATCCGGGATGTGCAGGTAGCCGCACCGGCCGTCGCTGAACTCCCGGACCAGGGAGCGGCGCTTGGCCACCCAGTCCTGGTAGCGGATCGGCCGCTCGTCGGTCAGCGGGGTGACGGTGATCCGGCGGATCCCGGGGTTCGGGCCCTCCGCGCTGTGCAGGGTCAGCTCCACGGTGGTGCCACCGGTGCCGGCCAGCAGCGGGGCCGGGCCGCGCACCCGGTCCACCGGGCGTCCGGCCACGGCCAGCAGCTCGTCGCCGTCCCGGACGCCCTGGGAGGCGAGCGGGGCCCGGGCGCGCGGGTCGGAGGACTCACCGGGCAGGATGCGGTGGACCAGCCAGCGGCCGTCCGCGGCGCGGCGGGCGTTGGCGCCGAGCAGACCGAGCGGTTGCTGGACCAGCGCCGGTCCCTCGCCGCGCCGGGACGGCGTGACGTACGCGTGCGAGGTACCCAGCTCGCCGAGGAGCTCGCGGAGCAGGTCGGCGAAGTCGTCCGGGCCGGCGATCCGCTCCAGCAGCGGCTCGTACTGCGCGACCAGCGCGGGCCAGTCCAGTCCGGACATCCCGGCGTCCCAGAACTGGTCCCGGACGATCCGGGCCGCCTCGTGGTACGCCTGGCGCCACTCGGCGGCCGGCTGCACGGTGTGGGTGATCCGGCGCAGGTCCACCGTGGTGCCGGCGGACGGTGCGGCGACCGGGACGATCCGCAGGGTGCCGGCCGAGTAGACGGCGACGGAGCCGCCGTCGCCCGAGACGGCGTAGCCGTCCAGCTTGTCGGCCAGCGTGCTGCGGGTGCCCCGGGCCAGGTCGAAGTACTCCAGGGAGGGGCGGCCGGAGGTGTCGTCCGGGTTGGTGAAGGTCTGCCCGAGGGTGCCGGAGATCGGCCAGCGCAGCCAGACCAGGCCGCCCCGCACGGCGTCGGTGGCCGAGTACTTGGAGGCGATCACCGGGAACTGCAGCAGCCGCTCGCCGATGCCCTGCGGGTCGACGTGCACGGTGCCGTCCCCGCCGCCGTTGCCGCGCGGGGCGCCGTCCTCGGCGGGGGCGGCGAACGGGGACGGGGTGTCGGCGGTGAGCGGGACGAGGTACGGGCGGCAGCCGAGCGGGAAGGAGAGGTCGCCGGTGTGCACGTCGTGGACCGGGTCGAACCCGCGCCAGGAGAGGAAGGCCAGGTAGCGGCCGTCCCGGGTGAACACCGGCTGCTCGTCCTCGAACCGGCCGTCGGTGACCTCGGTGATCGGTGCGGGGTCGGTGCGGGTGAGCCGGATCCGGCGCAGTGAGCGCCCGGCCACCGGCTGGGACCAGGCGATCCAGTGCGAGTCGGGGGAGAAGCGGGCGCCGCTGACCGGGCCGTGGTCGGAGGCGGCGAGCTCGCGGACGGAGCCGTCGGAGGCGGCGACCAGCAGCAGCCGCCCGTCGGAGGCGGCGACGGCCAGGTGGGCGCCGTCGGGGGAGGCGGTGAGCTCCAGGACGCGGCCGAGCCGGCCGCCGGCGAGCACCCGGTGGCGGTGCCTCCCGGCCGTCCGGCCACCACCGGTCGTCCGGTCCCCGGCCGCCGCCGCGCCGTCCACCCCCGGTCCGTCGGGTTCGCGCCCGGCGGTCCCGTGGCCGTCCGCCCCAGGTCCGTCATGCCCGTCGGCCCCGTGGCCGTCCGCCCCAGGTCCGTCGTGCCCGTCGGCCCCGTGCCCGTCGGTCGCGTCCCCGTGGAGGTGGATGTCGTGGCCGGGCAGCGGGACGATCTCGACCGCGTCCTCGCCCTCCGCGTCGGTGATCCAGGCGGCTTCGCCGGTGTGCCCGAGCACCACCGGCAGCCGGGTGCGCACGCCCGGGGTGTCGGCGAGCGCCCGGGCCGGACCGTCCCGGTGGGTGAGCCAGTACTGGCTGCCGCGTACGGTGATCACCCCGGCACGGCCGGTGTGGTCGCAGGCGAGGTCCTTGACGTGGGAGGCGGCGCTCACCTGGTAGGGCCGCCGGCCGGCCCGGGCGCCGCCCAGCGGCACGCGCAGCCGGTGCGGCGCGGGCGCGTCCAGGCTCTCCAGCACCCAGAGGTCGCCGGCGTGCTGGTAGACGATCCGGGTGCCGTCGGTGGCGGCCTCGCGGGCGTAGTAGGACGCGTGGTCGGTGTGCCGGCGCAGGTCGGTGCCGTCGGGGCGGCAGGAGTAGAGGTTGCCGACGCCCTCGTGGTCGGAGAGGAAGGCGATCCGGTCGCCGACCGGCATGGGGGAGGCGAGGTGTCCCCGGTGACCGGGCAGGATCTGCTCGCCGTCCACCCAGAGCCGGCCGGTGGCGCCGCCCCGGTAGCGCTTCCAGGCGGCGGGCTCGTGGGGTGCCGAGCCGGTGAGCAGCACGGTGTGCGCCCGGCTCAGCTGGGCGTCGCCGACCGGCCCCCAGGGCATCCGGCGGCCGGGGGATCCGTCCGGCGGCAGCGCGTGCGCCCAGGTGTAGTGGCCGAAGGGCTCGTGGTGGGAGGTGACGGCGAGGAGTTCGCCGTCCGGCAGCCAGCCGCGCAGTCGGGTGTCCTGGCTGCCCCAGTAGCTGAGCCGGACGGCTTCGCCGCCCTCGACCGGGGCGGTCCAGATCTCGGGGGTCGGGCTCTGCCAGCCGGTCCAGGCCAGGGTGCGACCGTCGGGCGATATCCGGGGGTGGCTGACCCGGGTGCGGTCGCAGCTGACCCGCCACGCCCGGCCGGCGGTGCCGTCGGGGGAGAGCGGCGCGATCCAGACGTCGTCCTCGGCGGTGAACGCCAGCAGGCCCCCGCGCAGGTGCGGGTAGCGGAGGTAGCCGGGTGACGTCACCCCTCCATGGTTCGACGGGGTGTCACGCCCGGCAACCGGACGCCCCGGGCGGAAGGGCCTGAGCGGTCTGGACCATTGACACCGCACGGCCGAATCCACTTCAGTGGTCTAGTCCAACTAGGGTGCGCGGTCGGGCCGAACCCCCACTGGCACGTACCGTCGCCGCGCCCTCGGACGTCCCCCACGACCCGCGCCCCCGCAGGAGTCCCCGCATGCGCAGAACACCTGTAGCCGCACCCGACCGCTGTTCGCCCGCTCGGGGCCGCCGCCCCCGTACGCTGCTCGCCGCCGGTACCGCCTCGGCCGTCGCCGCGGCGACCGTGGTCGGCCTGACCCTGGGCCTGGCGCCGGCCGCCTCGGCCGGGGAGTTCCTGGTCAACGGCGGTTTCGAGACCGGTGCCACCGGCCCTTGGAGCTGCTCCGCCGGCACCGGCAGCGTCGTCACCGGTCAGGCCCACGGCGGCAGTTACGCACTCGCCGGGGCCGCCTCGGCCGGTGACACGGCCCGCTGCGCCCAGACCGTCACGGTCGCCCCCAACACCACCTACACCCTCAGCGCGTACCTCAAGGGCGCGTACGTCTACCTCGGCGTGGACGGCGGCACCAGCACCTGGACGCCGGGCACCGGCGGCGCCTACCAGAAGCTCAGCGTCAGCTTCACCACGGCCGCGAACCAGACCAGCGCCACCGTGTACACCCACGGCTGGTACGGCCAGGGCACCTACTACGCGGACGACGTCTCACTGGACGGACCGGGCGCGCCCAGCCCGACGCCCACACCCACCGTGACCCCGACCGTCACGCCCACCGTCACCCCGACCGTGACGCCGACGGCTACGCCCACCGGGCCGGCCGGCAGCCACGCCCTGGTCGGCTACCTGCACGCCAGCTTCGCCAACGGCGCCGGCTACACCAAGGTCGCCGACATCCCGGACTCCTGGGACTTCATCAACCTCTCCTTCGGCGAGCCGACCTCCGTCACGTCCGGCGACATCCGGTTCAACCGCTGCCCGGTCACCGAGTGCCCCGGGGTGGAGTCCGACGCGGACTTCAAGGCCGCCATCGCCGCCAAGCGGGCCAAGGGCAAGAAGGTGCTGATCTCGATCGGCGGCCAGAACGGCCAGGTCCAGCTCACCACCACGGCCGCCCGCGACGCCTTCGTCGGCTCGGTCTCGGCGATCATCGACAAGTGGGGCCTGGACGGCCTCGACATCGACTTCGAGGGCCACTCGCTCTCGCTGAACACCGGTGACACCGACTTCAAGAACCCGACCAGCCCGGTCGTCGTCAACCTGATCTCCGCCGTGAAGACGCTGAAGGCCAAGTACGGCCCGAACTTCGTCCTCACCATGGCCCCGGAGACCTTCTTCGTCCAACTCGGCTACCAGTACTACGGCTCCGGCCCGTGGGGCGGCCAGGACCCGCGCGCCGGCGCCTACCTGCCGGTCATCCACGCCCTGCGCGACGACCTCACCCTGCTGCACGTCCAGGACTACAATTCCGGCTCCATCATGGGCCTGGACAACCAGTACCACTCGATGGGCGGCGCCGACTTCCACGTCGCCATGACCGACATGCTGCTCAAGGGCTTCCCGGTGGCGGGCAACACCGGCAACGTGTTCCCGGCGCTGCCCGCCTCCAAGCTCGCGATCGGCATGCCGGCCACCACCAACGCGGGCAACGGCTACGTCGCCCCCGCCGAGGTCGACAAGGCGCTGGACTGCCTCACCAAGGCCACCAACTGCGGCAGCTACGTCCCCAGGGCCGGCGCCCAGCCCGA
This sequence comes from Kitasatospora sp. NPDC050463, assembly GCF_040655255.1. Taxonomy (NCBI): domain Bacteria; kingdom Bacillati; phylum Actinomycetota; class Actinomycetes; order Kitasatosporales; family Streptomycetaceae; genus Kitasatospora; species Kitasatospora sp. NPDC050463. The sequence goes on along the minus strand of NZ_JBFAJO010000006.1, from coordinate 47,067 downwards.
CCTGCGCGGCCTGATGACCTGGTCGATCAACTGGGACCAGTTCGGCGGCCGGGAGTTCTCCAAGAACTTCGACGGCTACTTCCGCCGCTGACCGATCCCCGCGGGGCGCCGGACGGGACCGCCCCGCCCGGCGCCCCGCGCCCCGCGCCGTTCGCCGGGTGCCGTTCGCCGTGCGCCGGTGGGCGGCGCGCTCGGCCGTCGCGCGTCACCGGGACGACGTCGGTGACGACCTATCATCGGGCCATGTCCACTGCCGAGTTGATCAGAATCGTGTCCCGCTCCTCGCCGATGGCGCTCGCCCAGGTCGAGCGGGTCCGGGCCGAGCTCGCCGCACTCCACCCGGGGCTGCGGACGGAGGTCGTCCCGGTGACCACCTCCGGAGACCGCTGGATGGGGGACCTCGCACAACTCGGCGGCAAGGGCGCCTTCACCAAGGAGGTGGACGCGGCGCTGCTCGCGGGGGAGGCGGACCTCGCGGTGCACTGCCTCAAGGACGTGCCCGCCGACCGCCCGCTGCCGGCCGGCACGGTCTTCGCCGCCTACCTGCGACGCGACGACATCCGCGACGCCCTGGTCCACCCCGACGGCCTCACCCTCGACGAGCTGCCGTCCGGAGCGCGGATCGGGACCTCCTCGGTCCGCCGCCGGGCCCAGCTCGCCGCCTCCCACCCGCACCTGGTCTGCGTGCCGATGCGCGGCAACGCCAACAGCCGCCTCGCCAAGCTGGCGGCAGGCGAGGCGGACGCGCTGCTGCTCGCGGTCTCCGGGCTGGAGCGGATCGGGGAGGAGGCGCGGATCAGCGAGATCCTGCCGCCGGAGTCGATGTGCCCGCCGATCGGCGCCGGCATCCTCGCCCTCCAGTGCCGCGAGGAGGACGCCGCCACCATCGACGCGGTGACCGGCCTGGGCGACCAGCCGACCTGGCGCGAGGCCGTCGCCGAGCGGATGTTCCTGCACGTCCTCCAGGGCCACTGCAACTCGCCGATCGCCGGCTACGCCAAGGCCGAGGAGGACGGCCGCCTCTCGCTGCGCGGGCGGGTCTTCTCCCCGGACGGCAAGCGGATCCTGGACGCCCACGAGTGGGCCGGCTCGCTCACCCCGGAGGACCTGGGCACCGCGACCGCCCTGGCCCTGAAGCGGCAGGGGGCGTCCGAGCTGATCGCGGCCATCCCGCACTGAGCGGACCGGGCCCCACCCGGGGGCTCCCGGCGCCGCAGGGCTCGGGAAGCACCGAAGGCCCCTTGCTTTCGCAAGGGGCCTTCCGGCTGTCTGTGCGCCGCCAGGGACTCGAACCCCGGACCCGCTGATTAAGAGTCAGCTGCTCTAACCAACTGAGCTAGCGGCGCCTGCTGACGCGGAGAACATTACCTGGTCAGCAGCCGAAACTCACAATCGAGGGCTCGGCCGGGTTTGCGGCCCCCCGGCCCCGGGCGCGCGGGGTCCACGGGCCTCACGGGGTGAGCACCACCTTTCCCCGGACGTGCCCGGTGCCGACCATCCGGTGGGCGTCCGCCGCGCGCTCCAGCGGGAAGGTGTCGGCGATCTCCAGTCGCAGGCCGCCGGCCTCCCAGAGTTCGACCAGTTCGGCCAGCCGGGCCTCCGTCCGCTGGGCCCGCAGGACGCGCAGGCCGAGCCGCTGGGCGGTGGCGTGGTCCACCACGGTGCCGATCCGGTCCCGGTCGGCGACCAGCTCGACGGAGGCCTCCAGGGCGCCGCGCCCGGCCGCGTCGAAGGCCGCGTCCACCCCCTGCGGCGCCGCCGTCCGCACCCGCTCGGCCAGTCCGTCCCCGTACGCGACCGGGATCGCGCCGAGCTCGCGCAGGTAGTCGTGGTTGCGCTCGCTCGCGGTGCCGATCACCGTGGCCCCCCAGGAGCGGGCGAGCTGGACGGCGACCGTGCCGACTCCGCCGGAGGCGCCGTGGACCAGGACGGTGTCGCCCCGGCCGACCCCCAACTGGGTGAGTGCGACATGGGCGGTCTGGCCGGAGGCGGAGAGCGAGCCCGCCTGCTCCCAGGGCATGCCGGCCGGCTTGCGGACCAGCTGGGAGCCGTCGACGGTGACGAACTCGGCGTGGCTGTGCAGCAGCCGGAAGCCCAGCACCTCGTCGCCGACCTCCCAGCCGTGGCTGTCCGGCCCGAGCTGGTCGACCACCCCGGCGAACTCGTTGCCCGGGACGGTCGGCAGCTCGACCTGGGCCCCCGGCGGCGTCCAGCCCTCGCGGACGGCGAGGTCGGCGGGCTGCACCCCGGCCGCGTAGACCCGGACCCGCACCTCACCCGGTCCGGCGGCGGGGGTGGGTACCTCGGTCACCCGCAGTACCTCGGGGCCGCCGAAACGGCAGACGGTGACAGCCTTCATCTGGAGCTCCTGCCTCATGGTCCGTGTGCCCGGCCGCTGTGCCCGGTCCTGCCTGCGCTCCGATCATCAGAGGTGAAGCGGACTTGAGGTCAAGGGCCCTCCGGCGTGTTGCGACAGTTGAGAGCATTGTCGGATTTATCCTCGACGGCGGCCCGAGTCGCGTCCGGCCGCGCCCCTGTCGGCCGTCCCCGCGGACCGTCGCCGTTGCCCGCCCCGCTGTCCGTCCGCCGCCGCCGTCGCGGCGCCCGATCTCCGTCCGAAACCGTTCGTCGCCGAGAGGAACCTCCCCGTGGGCCAGCTGCCCCTGCTCTTCGTGGTGCTGCTCGCCTCCGTGGTGACCATGCCGCTCGCCCGGAGGACGGGCGTGCCGCAACCCGTGCTGATGACCCTGCTGGGCATCGTCATGGCGTTGGTCCCGCAGATCCCGGACATCTCCCTCGATCCGGACCTGATCCTGCCGCTGGTCCTGCCGCCGCTGATCTTCGCCGTCGCCCGGCGCTCCTCGGTCCGCTACTTCCGGGCCAACGTCCGCTCCATCCTGCTGCTCGCGGTCGCGCTGGTGGTGGTCACCACGACCGCGGTCGCCGGCACCGTGCACGTGCTGCTGCCCGCGCTGCCGGTCGCGGCCGCCGTCGCGGTCGGCGCGCTGGTCTCCCCGCCGGACCCGGTCGCCGCCGTCGCGGTGGCCGGCAGTGTCGGCCTGCCGCGCCGACTGGTGTCGATCCTGGAGAGCGAGGGCCTGTTCAACGACGTCACCGCGATCGTCATCTACTCGCTGGCCATCGACGCGGTGGTCAGCGGTGACTTCTCGCCCGGTCACGCGGTGCTGCGCTTCGTGCTCTCGGCCGTCCTCGCCGTCGTCATCGGCATCGGGCTCGGCTGGCTCAACGCCAAGCTCGCCTCCTTCCTGGAGGACCCGACCCAGCAGGTGGCGCTCAACCTGCTGGTGCCGTTCGCCGCCTACAGTCTGGCCGAGGAGATCCACGGCTCCGGTGTGCTCGCCGTCGTGGTCTGCGCGCTCTACCTCGCCGAGCGCGCCGCGGAGGCCGACGCCGTTTCCTACCGGCTGGTCGGCAACGCCTTCTGGGAGATCGTCGAGATCCTGATCACCGGTGTCGCCTTCGGCCTGATCGGCCTGGAGCTGGCCACCGTCCTGAAGGAGGCCGGCACCGGCTGGACGAGCATGCTCGGCGACGCGGCCGTCGTCATCGCCGTCGTGGTCGTGGTCCGGCTGCTCTGGCTGCTGCCGGCCGGCTGGCTCTCCAAGAAGCTGCGGGCCGGGGCCGACGAGGACACCCCGATCAGCTGGCAGGAGAGCGTGGTGCTCTGGTGGTCCGGGATGCGCGGGGTGGCCACCGTCGCCCTCGCCCTGGCCGTTCCGCTGACCGTCGACTCCGGCGAGGGCTTCCCGGAGCGCGGCCGGCTGGTCTTCGTCGCCTTCAGCGTCGTCCTCTTCACCCTGCTGGTCCAGGGCCTGACCCTGCCGTGGCTGGCCAAGCGCCTGCAGCTGGACGTCGACCACGACAAGCACGAGCAGGCGGTGCGCGAGCTCTGGTGGCGGGCCGCCCGGGCCGGGCTCCTGCGGCTCGGCGAACTGGAGGAGCAGGACAAGCTGCCCGCCGAGGTCGCCGACCGCCTGCGGGACCGTCAGCACGACCGGCTGGCCCGGCTCTGCCCGGAGAAGTACGCGGAGGAGGAGGCCGGCGAGGCCAGGCTGCGGCTCAGCCAGTGGCGTGCCGCGTACAGCGTCGAGCAGGAGATGATCGCCGCCTCCCGGCGCGAGATGCTGGCCGCCCGCAGCGAACTCGGTGCCGACCCGGAGCTGGTCGACCAGGTGCTGCGCGGGCTCGACCTGCGGTCCGAACGGAAGTGACACGGAGTCCGCAAACGTCACCCGGCCGTCGGGAGGGCGGCGGCGGAGCGTCCGGACGGCGGCGGGGGAGCGTCCGCGAACGGAATGTGCGCCGCCGGTCCCGACGTTGCATAGGCTGGCCCCGGGCAGGCCGTCAACGGAGTCGGCGTACCACCAGTACCCGCACGACCTCGCGAAACCCTCCCGCCTGGCCCTGCCGGTTTCTGCACCCAGATGAATCGAGGAGCCACCGATGTCGCAGCCCCGTGCCGACGCCCGTACCCCGCTGGACCGCACCCCGCAGTGGGCGGCCCTCGGCAAGCACCGAGCGGAGCTGGGCGAGACGCACCTGCGCGAGCTGTTCGCCGCGGACCCGGAGCGCGGCCGCCGCTACACCCTCCAGGTCGGCGACCTGCACGTGGACTACGCCAAGCAGCTGGTCACGGACGAGACGCTGGCCCTGCTGCGCGAGCTCGCCGAGGCCACCGGCGTCGCCCGGCTGCGGGACGCGATGTTCCGCGGCGAGAAGATCAACAACACCGAGCGCCGCGCCGTCCTGCACACCGCGCTGCGCGCCCCGCGCGGGGCCGTCGTCGAGGTCGACGGCGAGAACGTGGTGCCCGCCGTGCACGCCGTGCTCGACAAGATGGCGGCCTTCGCCGAGCAGGTCCGCAGCGGCGCCTGGCGCGGCCACACCGGCAAGCGGATCAAGGCGGTCGTCAACATCGGCATCGGCGGCTCCGACCTCGGCCCCGCCATGGCCTACGAGGTGCTGCGCTCCTACGCCGCGCGCGACCTCGACGTGCGCTTCGTCTCCAACGTGGACGGTGCCGACCTGCACGAGGCCGTCCGCGACCTCGACCCGGCCGAGACGCTCTTCATCGTCGCCTCCAAGACCTTCACCACCATCGAGACCATCACCAACGCGGTCTCGGCCCGCAGCTGGCTGCTCGCCGGCCTGGGCGCGGACACCGAGGCGGTGGCGAAGCACTTCGTCGCCCTGTCCACCAACGCCGAGGGCGTCGCGGACTTCGGCATCGACACCGCCAACATGTTCGAGTTCTGGGACTGGGTGGGCGGCCGTTACTCCTACGACTCGGCGATCGGCCTCTCGCTGATGATCGCCATCGGCCCGGCCGCCTTCCGCGAGATGCTGGACGGCTTCCACCTGGTCGACGAGCACTTCCGCACGGCGCCCGCCGAGGAGAACGTCCCGCTGCTGCTCGGCCTGCTCGGCGTCTGGTACGGGGCCTTCTTCGACGCCCAGGCGCACGCCGTGCTGCCGTACTCGCACTACCTGTCGAAGTTCACCGCCTACCTCCAGCAGCTGGACATGGAGTCCAACGGCAAGTCGGTGGACCGCGACGGCAACCCGGTGAGCTGGCAGACCGGCCCGGTGGTCTGGGGCACGCCCGGTACCAACGGCCAGCACGCCTACTACCAGCTGCTGCACCAGGGCACCAAGGTCATCCCGGCCGACTTCATCGGCTTCGCCCGGCCGGTCGCCGACCTGCCCGCCGGCCTGGTCGCCCAGCACGACCTGCTGCTCGCCAACTTCTTCGCCCAGACCCAGGCGCTGGCCTTCGGCAAGACGCCCGAGGAGGTCGCGGCCGAGGGGGTGCCGGCCGAGCTGGTCCCGCACAAGACCTTCAAGGGCAACCACCCGACCACCACCATCCTGGCCGGCGAGCTGACCCCGTCGGTGCTCGGCCAGCTGGTCGCGCTGTACGAGCACAAGGTGTTCGTCCAGGGCGCGATCTGGAACATCGACTCCTTCGACCAGTGGGGCGTCGAGCTCGGCAAGGTGCTCGCCAAGCGGATCGAGCCGGTGCTGCTGACCGGTGAGGGCGTCGACGCGCTGGACAGCTCCACCGCGGGGCTGGTCGCGCGCTACCGCTCGCTGCGCGGCCGCTGAGCCCCGTTCGCCAACCGCCCGCCGTTCGCCGCCCGCCGGATTCGTCCGGTGGGCGGCGGTTCCCCGGGGGCGGCCCCGGAAACACCGAAGGCCCCTTGCTTTCGCAAGGGGCCTTCCGGCTGTCTGTGCGCCGCCAGGGACTCGAACCCCGGACCCGCTGATTAAGAGTCAGCTGCTCTAACCAACTGAGCTAGCGGCGCCTGCTGACAGAGAAGACTTTAGCAGCGGCGCACGGCCCGGCCAAAATCGAATAATCGAAGCCGGGGGAGGGCGGGCTCAGCCGACGGGCAGAGCCGCCGACGCGGCCCGCTCGGCGGGCTCGCGGGCCGCCCGGACACAGGCCCACAGCACCACCGAGGCGCCCGGCAGCCACGGCTCCCGGCTCTCCGGGGCGACGATCCACCGCCCGGCACCCAGGCCGGGAGAGTCCGGACTGTGCACCATCCGCTGCACCGGCGGGACGGTCACCGCGTCGCCACGGCCGTGGCAGAGCAGCGGCGGGACGTCCCGGGCCCACTCCTCCCAGGCGAGCAGCCGGCGCAGCCGGGCCGCCGCCCCCGGCCGGACGAACAGCAGCGTGCGCCCCCGGTACGCGGCGACCGGCCCGCAGCCGGGGCCGGAGGTCCACAGCTCGTCCAGCACCCTGCGGCCGAACAGGGACGGCATGCTGATCGCGTCGAAGGTGCGGCCGCAGGGCAGCACCGAGGGCGCCCAGGGGCGCGATTCCCAGAGGGCGCGCATGCTGCGCGGGTACTCGCTGGCGGAGGCCAGCCAGGCCTCCCCGGCCACGGTGACGTACTCCACCGACTGATAGGTCCAGATGTCCACGGACAGCAGCGTGGGGCGTCCGCGGGGTGTCCGGGAGGGAAAGCGCGGTTTACCGGACAGCGCGGCGGGGAGCGGCGTACCCTGCCGCGCTGCATATGCCACTGGCGAGGTTTCCGGGCCGGGCCGGATCGGGCGCCCGGGCCGACTGCGCCCGAGCCTCACCGGCCTCAGCGACCTCATCAGCCTCAACGACCTCAGCGACCTCGGTGACCCCACCGGCTTCCGGAGCCGCCGGGCCGGGCGTCAGCCGCCGAGGGCCGGCTGCCGGTCGCTAGCCGCTAGCCGTCGTGGCGCCGGGGCTGGAGCAGGCTGCGGCCGTACTCGATCATCTTGTTCGCGTAGTCCGGCGTCCAGTCCGCCCGCTCGGCGATCTCGGCGTCGGAGAGCGCGTCGAACCGGCGGGTGTCCGCGAGCTGTGCGGCGGCGACGGCCTGGAAGTCGGTGGCCCGCTCGGCGGCCGTGCGGAAGGCCAGCGCCAGCTCCGTGGAACGGCGCAGCAGCTCCGCCGGATCCTCGATCGACTCGAGGTCGAAGAAGCGCTCCGGCTCCGGCTCGGCGAGGTGCGGCTCGAACAGCAGCTGGACCGGGCGCCGGCGTCGGGCGGGCGCTTCACCGGCGCCTGCGCCCGGACCGGCCGGCACGGTCGAACCGCTCGGGTCGGACGCCTGGGCGTGGGAGTCGGGCATGGACGGACACCTCCGGGTGCTCGGTGGGGGGCGGACGACGGCAGCCGGGGACGCCGCCGCCCGGTCCTGGCCGTCGTCCATTGTCTCGCGGCGGCAGCCGGTAACGGAACGGTGCGAGTCCGGGCGCTATTCCCACCCGGCGCGCCGGGGGCGTGCACCCGTCGGACGGCCGCCCCGGCCCGCCGGAGGCCTGCTGCGGCCCGCCGGCCCGGTCAGCGTGCCAGCCGTACCCGGTGCCCGGCGAGATGCTGCAGCACCTGGTGGTTGGCCTCCCACCCGTCGGGGAACGTGACCGAGACGCCCAGCTGGACCGGTTCGGTGGCCGGGTGCTCGTCCAGCAGCTCGGCGATGCCGGCTCGGGCCACCACGATGCACGCGTGCCGGTGCCGGGAGGCGAGCACGCAGAGCCGGCCCGTCTCCAGGTGGAAGGCGGTCGCGTCCGGTCGCCCGGACAGCGGGTGCAGCACCACCGTGACGTCGTACTCGCGCCCCTGCAGCCGGTTGGCGGTGTCCACCGTGACGGCCGGCCCGATCGCCGGGTCGACCGGGACACCGGCCCTGACCAGCGCTGCCCGGACGGCGGCCGCCTGGTCCCGGTGGGCCGTGCCGACCGCGATCCGGCCCGGGGCGAGCGGGACGGAGCCCTGCTCGGAGTGGGCCGTCAGACCGCGCTCCAGGAGTCGGCGGACGGTCGCCGCCACGGCGGCCACCGCCTGCGGATCGGTCCGGACGGTGTGCCGGGCGGGCAGCTCCAGCAGCGCCCAGCCGTGCTCGGCCGCCCGGTCGATCGCCGCGTCCAGGGCGGAGCCGTCCGGCCGGACCGAGGAGCTGAGCCGCCGCTCGCCGGGCCCGGTGCCGGAACGGAACGGCGTGTACGGGTAGAACGCGTCGGAGATCAGCGGCGCCGCGCTGGCCGGCAACCGCCAGGAGACCGGCAGCCGGTGCGGTTCGATCTGCGGGTTGTGCGCGAGCAGCGTGACCACCGCGCTGCTCGACGGGTCGTACGACAGCCCCGCCCACTGCTCGGTGCCGACCACCGTGAACGGGTCCAGCTGGCCCGGGTCCCCCACGAACAGGGCCCGCTCGAACAGTCGGGCCACCGCGAGCAGGGCGTCCGAGCGCATCTGGTAGGCCTCGTCGACGATCGCGTGCCGCCACGGCGCCTCGGTCTTCACCCACTGCCACTTCGCGGCGGTCGAGATCACCACGTCGAGCTCGGCGAGGTCCGTCACCTTGTCGGAGGGCGTGACATTGGGGTGCCGCAGCACCTCGGTCCCCGGCCGGGAGTCCGCCGCGTGCAGCCGGCCGATCGTCAACTCGGGCGCTTTCCCGGCCAGTCGGTCGACCAGGTCGTCCACCTGGCCGTTGGTCTGGGCGACGATCATGAGGCGCTCGCCGGCCTCGACCAGCTCCCGGGCGGCGCGCACCACCAGGGTGGACTTGCCGGCGCCGGGCGGGGAGTCCACCACCACGCCGCGCGGGGCGCCGACGGTCGGGCGGACGGTGGCCTCCAGGATCCTGGCCACCGCCGCGTCGGCGGCCGCACCGGGGGCCTGTTCGCTGTTCATCGGCCGGATCACTCCCATTCCTCGGTGGCGGTGGACCCGGCGGTGGACCCGGCGGTGGCGGCCGGGACGGGGCCGGGCGCGGAGGCGGCGCCGGGCGGGCCGCCGTGCGTCCACGGGGTGTCGTCCGGCTCGGGCAGCGGCGCGGACTGGCGGACGGTCAGTTCGAACAGGGTGAAGGTGACCCGCTCGCCGGGCTCGGGCAGGCTGCCCGGCTCGGGCTCCTTCCTGCGCCCCATGCCGGACAGCATCCGCAGCGTGATGGTGCCCTCCGCCGGGTCGACCGCGGCGATCACCGCCTTCTGCGCGCTCGGCCCGCCGCCGGACTCCGACGAGGCGGCCTCCCGGACCCGGTGCGCCTCCCGGCCGAGGTCCGCGTGCGGCCGGTCGGCCGTGCGCACGGTGACCAGCGGACGTGGCTTGGGCGAGCGCCCCGAGGTGTCGTAGTCCGGCACCACCTCGGTCACCACGCCCGAGAACGCCTCGCCTGCCAGCCGGTGCTCGGCCATCGCCAGCGGGTCGTCCAGGGCCTCCTGGACGTCCAGCCGGGCCTGCTCGCGCTCGCGCTGCGCCAGCTTCCGGGCGGCCGTCACGGCGTCGTCCTGCCGGGGCTGCGGCGGTTCGCCGGCCGCCAGCCGGTCCCGGTGGCCGGTGTAGGACCAGCGGTCCCCCGTCCAGCGCTCCGCCAGGTGCCCGCCCGGTGGCAGAGCGCGGAGCAGGTCCAGGCCGTGCCAGACGTCGTGCCAGGTGGGCAGCAGCACCTGGGACAGCACCGTGCGCAGCTGCTCGACCGCCGTCCGGACGGCCGCCCGGGCCTGCCGGGCGTCGGTGCCGCCCGGCTCCTGGACGGTGTGCAGCAGCGCGGCCGCGGCGGCGTCGTAGCGGGCGATCGCCGGGCCCAGCACCAGCTCGTCGAAGCGCGGGTCGGTGGCCGGGCCGGCCGGCGGGTGGAGCAGCTGGCCGGCCTCGTCCCGGGCGGACTCGGCCCGCTCGGCGGCCTCGGCCCCGGTCAGGCCGGCCGGTGGTGCGTGCCAGGCCAGCCGGGCGGCGAGGTGCTGGTCCTCCAGGTGGCTCTGACCGGTCGCCCAGTGCCGGGAGAGCAGGCCGGTCATCGCCAGCAGCAGGCTGGAGCCGGGCACCTGGGCCCGGTCGGTGAGATGGGTCAGCCAGCGGCCGAGCAGTGGCACCCGGGCCGGCGCCGGGTAGGGGCCCGGCTCGTCGTCCTCGACGGTGCGGCGGAAGCGGGTGGAGCGGCCGAGCAGGGCGAGGTGGTGCACACCCGCGCTGTTGGGCACGATCAGCTGCGGCGCGTCGGTGCACAGCTCGCGGAAGACCTGCGACTTCTCACCGGTCTCCGGATCCTTCTCGGAGCCCTCGATCTGCTCCACCTCGGTGGCGAAGGACTCCAGGTAGGGCAGCAGATCGGCGGCCAGCTCGGCCAGGAAGTCGAAGCGCAGGGTGCGGTTGAGCGGCTGCGGGACGATGTGCAGCCGGGGCGCGGAGCGGTCGGTGCCCAGCATCACGGCCAGTGGCGCGCCCGCCTCGCCGGCGGCGGTCAGCGGCACGACCACCATCGGGCGGTCGGAGAGGTGCCGGTGGCGGACCGTGGCCAGCGGTTCGGCCCGGCCGCTGCGGACGGCCTCCAACCGGGCGAGGGTGCCGAGCAGGCTCACCGGGCGGCTCCCGCCCCGGCCGGCGCGTCGGCCGTCACCGCAGCGAGCGGCCGGCCCAGCGCCTCGGCGCGCAGCGCGGCGGCGTACGCCAGCCTGGCGGCGGCCTCGTCGGCGTTGTCCTCGTCGTCTCCGGGGGAGGTGTCGGGGCGGGCGCCGCGCTCCGCGGTGGTGCCCGCCCCGGCGGCGGCCAGCGCCTCGGTGACGGTCCGGATACTGCCCAACTCGCCGCGCACGCCCCGGCCGAGCTGCTCGACCCGGTCCCCGCAGCGGGCCCGGGCACGGCAGTGGAAGCCCAGCTCGCAGGTGGAGAGGCAGTCCGGGCTGTACGCGGCCGGCACCGCCTCGACCGACTCGGCCAGTTGTTCGGCCGAGCGGGTGGGCGCCCCTGTCCCGTCCGACGTGAGGTCGAAGCCGGCGCCGGGCGGCAGCGCGTCCAGCAGCCGGCCGATGCCGGTCATCCGGCTGAGCTGGCGGCGGGTGGTGGCCAGCTCACGCCGGACGTCCACGGTCACCGCGGTGGGCCGGTTGCTGAAGTCCTTCGGGCAGACCAGCAGCACGCTCAGCCGGGGGCTGCCCGGCAGCCGCTGCTCGACGTACGGGTTCCGGTCCGCCTCCCGGCCGGCCAGCGTGGCGGCCGTCTCCTGGAGTGCCAGCACGTAGACGGCGGCCTGGCGGGCGGCAGCACCGACCTTGGCCGGGTCCGCGCTGCCGTCGAGCACCGGGAAGGACTTGATCTCGATCACGGTGCACCGCCCGTCGTGCACCACGACGGCGTCCGGTTCCAGGTACGCGGTGCTGCCGGCCACGGTGAGCCGCAGCAGCGGGTGGTCGAGCAGCGTCCAGGCCTGCGGATCGGCGGCGGCCTCGGCCAGCGCGGCGGCCGTCCGCTCGGCCCGGACCGCCGGACCGGAGCGGCGCAGCAGATCGGGCACGGCGAGCGGGGCGCCGCCGTCGGCCGGCAGGCCGAGGTGGCGGCGGAGCGGCTCCAGCAACGCCGTGTAGTCGTCCTCCTTCAGCCGTGATTCGAAGATCACACCGCGGGCGAGGGCGAACGGGGACTGCCCGAACGGCGCGGGGCGGCCGAGCCGGGCGGCCAGCGCCGACTTGTCGACCCCGGCGGCGTCGAGCACGGCGCGGCGGTGACAGCCCGGATTGGCGGCGAGCGCGGCGAGCGCGCGGGCGTTCAGGCTGCGCTGCGGCGCCGGACCGCGCAGGTCGGCGAGCCGCTGGGCGAGCGGCTCAAAGTGCCCGGTGGACGGGACGTTCGTCGAGACGTTCATGGTGCGGCCCAGTGTCGCACCCGGGTCCGACAATCCGGTCCGGCCCGGCGATCCTCGGCCATCCGCGCCGATTCCGGGCGGTATCCGGGCGCTTCGCGGGTGGGAGCGGGGCGTTTCTCGGGTGGGACCGGGGGCGCTTCGCGGGGCGGCGCCGGCCGACGGGCGCTGAGGCGGGCGGTTGCGGCGGGGAGCACCCGGGCGTACCGGATGCCGCCGGCGGTGGCTGCCCTGCTCCGGCCGCGGTGCGCCGGGGCGGGATCGTGGGCGGCCCGCGGGTGAGGGATCATGGAGTGCCGGTGCTCAATGGCGAGACCGACCGTTGTCACCGCCCCGTTGCGAGGAGCCACCCATGCCCGCCCGAATCGTCCTGGTCCGCCACGGCGAGACCGAGTGGTCGGCCACCGGTCGCCACACCGGCCGGACCGACATCCCGTTGACCGAGGAGGGGCGCGCGATGGCCCGGGCGCTCGGTGCCCGCCTCGCCAAGGCCCCCTGGAACGGCCTGCCGGACGCCCTCGTCTACACCAGCCCGCTCGACCGCGCCAAGGAGACCTGCGCCCTGGCGGGCCTCGGCGACCGCGCCGTGGAGCGGCCGGAACTGCTGGAGTGGGACTACGGCCAGTACGAGGGCCGGACCGGCCAGGACATCCGGGCCACCGACCGGCCCGGCTGGCTGATCTGGCGGGACGGCGTGCCCGGCGGCGAGAAGCTGGCCGACGTCGCCGCCCGGGTGGACGCCTTCCTCGCCGAACTCAACGACGAGCACGGCGTGCCGGACTCGGAGACCACGGTCATGCACTGCGCCGACCGCGACGTGGTGCTCTTCGCCCACGGTCACCTGCTGCGCATCCTGACCGCCCGCTGGCTCGGGCTGCCGCCCGAGTACGCCCAGCGGTTCAAGCTCGGAACGGCAGCGCTCTGCGTGCTCTCCTGGGAGTACGGTGCGCCGGCGGTCGAGGTCTGGAACGACCTCGGCCACCTGGAGGGCCTGAAGCACTGACTCGCCCTGCGGCGCCGGGCCACGACGATCCGTCAGGTCCCGGCGCCGTACGGGTGATCGGCCGTTGCCGAGCTGTGTGCGGCCGCGGCGAACACCGCCGCAGGGCCGTTCAGGCCGCCACCGCGAGGTCGTACTCGGTCAGGAACCGGCCGACCTCCGGGACGGCCCGGTGCGGGCGCAGCCGCTCGGCGGTGTCCGCCAGCATGCTGCGGATCCGCGCCGAGCGGACCTCGCCGAACAGGGCCACCGCGGCCGTGCCGTGGTCGGCGGCGCCGGCCACGTCGCCCCGGCCGAGTCGATCGTGTGCCAGCTCGGCGGTGTACAGCACGCGGTTGCGCACGAAGTGCGGTTCCTGGAGGGCTATGGCCAGCCCGGCCTGCTCGCTGGCACGGTCGAAGTCCCCGAGCGCGGACCAGCACTGGGACTGCAGCCCGGCGATCTCCGCTTCGCCGAAGAAGGACATCCACTCGGGGTCGGCCTCGGAGGGGCCGCGGTCGAACAGGGTGTACGCGCGGCCGAGCGCCCGTTCGCAGGCGGCGCGGTCCTGGAGGAGTGCCCAGCCGCCGGCCTCGCGCATGGCCAGCAGGGAGAGCAGCCGGTCGGAGTCCAGGTGCCGGGCGGCGGCCTGTCCGGCCTGGGCGGCGCGGAGCGCCTCGCGGGGGCGGCCGGCGTCGCGGGCGAGGAAGGCGCTGTTGCAGAACACGTGCGCCTCCAGTGCACTGTCGCTCGCCATCCGGGCGGTGGCGAGCGCCTCGGCGTAGAGCGACCGGGCGTCCGCCAGCCGGTTCGAGTCGTGTGCCAACCAGCCCACCGAGATGGCGAGTTCGCCGGCCCCGGCCTGGAGTCTTCGCTCCGTCTCGGCGCTGTACTCGCCCTCGTTGAGCAGTACGTAGGCGGTGCGCAGCGACTGCCCGGCCCGCTCGAACAGGGCGTCGGCCCCGTAGACGTCGTCGGCCAGCCGGATGTCCCGAACGGCCTGCTCGACGCCGAGCACCTCGGCCGTACCGATCCGGCGGAGCGGCGGCACCGGCCCTGGCCGACCGGGCACCAGGGCGGACCCGGGGTCGAACAGGCCCGGAGCCGGGCCGGGCCGACCGGTACCGGGCCCGGACTGGGCCGGGATGAACCGGGTGGCGGCCTCCCCGGCCCCGGGCGTTCCCGGTGCGGTGCGGCCGGCGGCCCCGGCCGGCCGGTCGATGTCGATCACGGTGGCCAGCGCGGCCGGGCCGCCGGCCAGGAACGTACGGCGACGCACGTCGTCGTTCTCCTCGTCGAAATGGTGCGGTCCATCGGGCCCCCGGAGAGACGCCGCGGACTTCGGCGACGCCGGTCCGTCCGGTGGGAGCGGTTCCGCGTACGGCGAGGCAGCGTACGGGAGTTGGATGGAGTGCGGCGAGCGCGGGGCGGGCAGGGGAGGGAACTGCGGGTGGAGTCGGGGTGGGGCGGAGCCCCCGCCTCCGTCCGCTGAGCGGCGGCGGACGGCGGTGCGGGGGGCGAAGCCGAGGTCGGTCAGCGAGCGGTCCGGCCACATGTGCCGGAAGACCCGCTCGTAGGCGTAGTTGGGGCAGCGGATCTCGCCCGCCTCGACCCGCCCGACATAGCGGGCGTCGCAGGAGACGTGCTCACCGATCTCGCGGGCGGCCCGGCGTACGGCCATCGCGAACTCGCCCGGCGAACGGTCGCCGCGCAGTGCGCGCATCACGGTGTTGGGCGACGGGCGGTTCGGCTCGGCCGGTGGGGTGGCTGCCATGGTGCGCTCCGTGGTCGTGCGGGGTGCTGGTACGAGGTGTGGGGCGGTTCCGGTGGGTGTCGGTCCTGCGTACGGTGGGCTTCGGCCGGACGGTGTCGTGACTCCGCTCGGCCGGTCCGGATCTGTTCGGTCGGGGTGGACTCTGCTCGGCCGGACTCCGTTCGGCCACGGGTGGCCCGGTGGGGCCGATGCTGCGAAGTCCGGCCACGGGTGGGCCGGGTGGGGCGGGATGGGCCCCGGACGTGCAGCTGACAGTACCCGGAGTTACCAGCCGGCCACAGCGTGTTTATGGATGATGTGCTGTCAATTGCGGTCAAAACGGGCGTGGTTGCCTGGATCTGCCATGAAATGCCATGCCTTGCTGTAAGGCGCCCCGTGGCCTCGACCGCATCCCCGGCGTTGTCCTGATACGTGGAAGCCCCGGCCGTCGCCCAGGCCCACCGCCCGCAGCGGCGGCCCCCACCCCTCGGAGCGGCGGCACTTCCGATCGGACGAGGTGACAGGAGAGCCCGTGATGGCCACCGGAGTACCGCAGTACCACCGCCTGGTCGCCGGAGGGGTGCTCGCGGGCGCCGCTCCCGCCCTGCTGCCCGAGGCGGCAGACGACCGCGGTCCGGGTCGCGGGGCCCTGGAAGGCGGCCGGGCCCCGTGCGGCGGCGGCAGCGGTCCGGTCCGCCGGATCGGAGCGGACGGCAGTGGTGTGGTCGTCACCGGCTGCGACACCGTCACGGTGGCCCTGCGGCACGGTCTGGAGACGGTCGACATCCTGCGGCTGCGCCGGGCCTGCGGCGCGGTGCTGCAGAGCCGCAACGGCAGCGCGGTCTCCTTCTTCGTCCCGGCCGGCACCTCGGAGACGTGGCACCTGCCCGGCAGCTCGTGTACCGCGGGCGCCCTGCTCCTGCCCGCCACCGATCCGCGCTGGGTGATGCCTCCGGCCGGGGCGGACTTCGCCGTCCGCCTCACCGACGCCTGGGTCCTGCGCTCGGCCCTCTGCGAGGCCGCCTGCACCCTGACCGCCGGCGGCCTCGGCCCGTTCTGAGCTCGCACCGCGCACCCGATCCCGCCCGGGTTGTCGAGCCCCTTCGAAGGCCGTCCGAAGGCCGTCCGAAGACCCGTCCGGGAGGCTCGCGCCACCGTTCCTCCCCGCCCCTCCCCCTTCCTCCCTCCCCCCGGGTCCTCCGCCGAGCTGCGGAGCCTTTCGGCGTGGCGGCGATAATGACCGGTATGGGACGAAGCAGCAGGGCCGGCCGCAGCGCGGACAAGGGCCGTACGGCGGTGGAGCCGCAGCCGGTGGCCACCGGCCCCGGCGGCCGCACGCACGCCCAGGGGGCGCTGACCCGCCCCGTCGACTCCGGGCTGGCCGAACTCCGCCCCGACCGTGACCGTTCCGCCGCCTGGTCGCTGCTGATCGACGGCGCGCCGCAGTCCATGGTCGACCTCGCCGACCCGACCCACCTGGGCTTCGAGTACCAGCGGCGGCTCGGCCACCTGATCGACCTGGCCGCCCCGGCCGGGCGGCCGCTCACCGTCCTGCACCTCGGCGGCGGCGCCCTCACCCTGGCCCGCTACGTCGCGGCCACCCGCCCACGCTCGCGCCAGCAGGTCGCCGAGATCGACACCGCGCTCACCGAACTCGTCCGCGCGGAACTCCCGCTGGAGCGCGGCTGGCAGATCAAGGTCCGCGGCGCGGATGCCCGGAGCGTCCTGGAGCGGACTCCCGAGGGCACCGTCGACCTGGTGATCGCCGACGTCTTCTCCGGCGCCCGTGTCCCGGCCCACTGCACCACCGTCGAGTTCACCGCACTGGCGGCCCGGGCGCTCGCCCCCGGTGGTTGGTACGCGGTCAACATCGCGGACGGTTCGGCGCTGTCCTTCGCCCGTTCGCAGATCGCCACCCTCGGCGCGGTCTTCCCCGAGCTCTGCCTGGTCGCTGACCCGGCGGTGCTGCGCGGCAAGCGCTTCGGGAACCTGATCCTGGCCGCCGCGCACACGCCGCTCCCGATCGCCGAACTGAGTCGCAAGGTGGCCTCGGACGCGGCCCTCGGCCGGGTCGAAAACGGCCGTGCCCTGGCCGATTTCGCCGCCGGTGCGGCCCCTGCCACCGACGTCACCGCAGCCCCCTCCCCGGCCCCGCCGCCGGAGGTCTTCCGGTAGTCGAAGGTTCTTCCGGCGGCCGAACGCGGTCGGGCCGACTCCTGGAAGCCGTCCGGGGCCCCCGGGGCGCTACCCGGACGCCGGACCCGGTCGGCCCGTCCGGTCCGGTGGCCGCGCCGCCTCGCCGCGGGCCGGGTCAGTGTCCGCGCGGCAGTCCGCGGTGCTTGCACATCGCGGCGCCGGTGAGCAGCAGCCCGGCCGCGATGGGTGCGAGCACGGCCGTCCCGGTGCCGGCGAGGCCGTACCCGGCCGGGGCGGCGACGGGGCCGGTCGCGGCGAGACTCTCGTGCGGTGCGGAGTGGTCGGCGGCGGCCGCCCGGGCGGTGGCCTCGGCGCCGTCCGGGCCTGGCTGACCGGTGGTGCGGTCCCGGTGGTCGGCGGGTTCGCGGACGGGAGGCGCAGCGGCGAGGTCGTGCGGCCCACCGGCCGCTGGGGCGGGCCGGGCGGTAGGGGCGGTCGGGGCGGTGGAGCCGCCCGCCCGCCCGGGTTCGGCCACCGGCCCGCCGGTGTCGCCGTCCCGGGAGGCGCGCACCCCGCCGGAGCGGGTCTGGGCGGGTGCGGTGCCGAGCAGTCCGGAGGCGATCGCGAACGCGTCCGGGACGGAGGCCCGCTGTCCGGGCAGCGGCAGGCCGCCCGCTCTGATCCGGTCCTGGAGCAGGCCGCCGACGGGTACGGTCGCCGCGTCCAGCACGGGTACGGGTACGGCTGTGGCGGCCGGGCCGGTGAGCTGTCCGAGGACGCCGGGCGACGCCGCCTGTCCGGGGGCCGCCTGGCCGGAGGGTGCTTGGCCGGCGGGTGTCTGGTCGACGGGTGTCTGGTCGGTGGATGTCCGGCCGCTCGGTTTCTGGCCGGGGGAGTGCGCCGACGACTCGTGCGCCGGTGCGTCCTGGCCGGCCGCGCCGGCGGGGTGTCCGGCTGACTCCCCGTCGAGGACCGGGCCGCCGCCCAGCGTCCGGCCGACGGTGCGGTTCACCGGTTCCGGCAGCGGCCCGATGGCCGCCGCGTAGGCGCCGGATGCCCCGAGCCCCCAGAGCTGTGCGAGAAGCGCCCCGCCCGCCGCGACGAGGCGCGGGCGGGGCAGCCACCGGCCGCCCGGGCGCCGGGCGGCGCCGTCGGCACGTCGGACGGGTTCCGGGGCCTTGGTCGCGTGATTGGCTCGCACGTGAGTTGAGAACGAGCGGACGGGCCGTGAGGTCACGGCCGCCGTCACGGACAGTCATCACGCCGAGCCGGGGGTCGCCAGGCGGCGGGTACCACCGGCGGGCTCGGTGACGGGCCTTGGCCGCGGGACCAGCGCTCCTGCGAGAGTCAGGAGTTGGGGCGCAGGGTCCAGATGACGGTCATGACGCCGGTCACAGCGCCGTCGGCACGGGTGATCTCGACCGTGACGGGGAACTCCGGGCGCTCACCCTTGTCGAGCTCGGCGACGATGTCCGCGACCGGTCGGCCGAGCACCGCGGTGGCGGTGACGGTGCCCATGGCCAGCTTCTTGTACGAGATCTCGGCGCTCACCGCGAGCGGCACGGCGCGCGAGAGCTGGTCCCCGAAGGCGGCCAACACGATGCAGCCGCTCGCGGACTCGGCGAGGGTGAACATCGCGCCGGCGTGCGGCCCGCCGACGTGGTTGTGGTACTCGGGCTGGTCGGGCAGCCGGAGGACGGCACGCTCCGGCGTCGTCTCCAGGTACTCCAGCTTGAGGGTGTGTGCCATCGGCACGGTCGAGTCGAGCAGCTGGCCGATCGAAGGTGTGGTCATGGCAGCAATGTTACTAGTCGGTAGCTTCTGGTGGCAGGTCTCCCGGAAGGGAAACCGCAGGAATGTGAGGGAACGCGAAAACGCCTGAGGGGCCGATCTCTTGAAGAGATCGGCCCCTCAGGCTCTGGGGTGAGTGACGGGACTCGAACCCGCGGCCACCTGGACCACAACCAGGTGCTCTACCAACTGAGCTACACCCACCATCTGTCCGGCCCGTTCCCGCTCTTCGCGTTCCCGTTCCGACAGGAAGAACAATACAGGATCCGAGAGGGTGCTCGCGCCAGGGTTTTGATCAGCCCGATGCGGGCGCCCTCCCGGGTCCGACGGCCGCCTCCGCGCAGGCACCCGCCCGGGAGGTGCGGACTGGTCAGTCCGCCGGGGCCCGGTACTTCTCGGCGATCGCGCGCGCGGTGTCGGTGTCCGGGCCGGGCTGGGGGACGAACACCGCCTCGCGGTAGTACCGCAGTTCGTCGATGCTCTCGCGAATGTCCGCGAGCGCCCGGTGGTTGCCGCCCTTCTGCGGGCTGTTGTAGTACGCCCTCGGGTACCAGCGCCTGGCGAGCTCCTTGATCGAGGAGACATCGACGATCCGGTAGTGCAGGTGGCCTTCCAGGGCGGGCATGTCCCGGGCCAGGAAGCCGCGGTCGGTCGCCACGGAGTTCCCGCACAGCGGCGTCCGCCCGGCCTCCGGCGCGTGCTCGCGCACGTAGGCGAGGACGAGCGCCTCCGCCTCGGCGAGCGTGACGCCGTGCTCCAGCTCGTTGAGCAGCCCGGAGGAGGTGTGCATCGTGCGCACCACCTCGGGCATGTTCGCCAGGGCCTTGGCGGGCGGGCGGATGATGACGTCGACGCCCTCACCGAGGACGTTCAGCTCGGAGTCCGTCACCAGTGCCGCGACCTCGACCAGGGCGTCCCGGTCGAGGTCGAGGCCTGTCATTTCACAGTCGATCCATACCAAACGGTCATTCACGTCACTCACCCTACGGCGCGATCACGCGCCACGGGCACCGAAGGAGCCGAGCGGGGTGCCGGGGCGCAGGCCTCCGCGCCGTGCGCGTCCTGGCCGTGGCGGTCCGGTTCGTGCGCCTCCCAGGCCTGACCGGCCTGGTTGGCGGGGTGGACCGGATGCGCCTGGTGGCCGTCCCGGGCGGGGCGGGGGTCACGCGGCTCGCGGGCTCCGTCCGGGCTGACCGTGCGGCCACCCTGCGGCCGGACCTGGGGCGCGCGGCCCTGACGGGCCCGCCCCTCCGGGGTCACCGGAGCAGCCGACGCCGACGCCGCCCGACCGCCGGCCGCACCGTGACCCCGGGCGCCGGCGCCCTCTTCCGAGGGCCGCTCGGCCGCGCTGCGGTGTCCTTGACCCTGACCACGCGCCCCGGGCTGCGGCTGACCGTCCTCCGCCGCGGCGTGCTCCGCCGTGCGCGGCGGACGACCCGCCCCGGGACCGGCCTGCGCCGGGACCAGTGGCGGCCGCGCCGGACCACGCCCCGCCCCCGACTGGCCGGGCTGCGACTGGTGGGCCGCCTGCGGATGCGGGTAGGGCTGGGCGGCGCGGGCATGGACCCCCTGCGCGGCCGGCTGGCCGTGTTGGCCGTGTTGGCCGTGCTGCCCGGGCGGGCCGTGCTGGCCGGAATACGCCGGGCCGCCGGCCGGGTACGGGACCGCGGGCGGCTGCCCGTGCTGCCCGAGCACCGCCCCGCCGGCCGCCGTGGCGGCAGCAGCAGCGGCTGCCGCGGCATGGGCCGCGGCCGACTGCGGCACGGCACCGGCCAGCCGGAGGTCACCGGGGTGCGTCGGCATCGGCGTCGGCGAGGCCGACCCGGGGCGACGGGCCCGGTAGCTGGTCCGGTACGCAGCGGGCGAGACCCCGAGCTGGCGCCGGAAGTGCCCGCGCAGCGCCACCGGAGACCGGAAGCCGCAACGACGGGCGACATCGTCCACCGACAGCTCCGACGTCTCCAGCAGCCGCTGCGCCTGGAGCACCCGCTGAGTGATCAGCCACTGCAGCGGGGCGCTGCCGGTCAGCGTGCGGAACCGGCGATCGAACGTCCGCCGGCTCATGTAGGCACGCGCGGCCAGTACCTCGACGTCGAACTGCTGGTTGAGGTTCTCCAGCGCCCAGGTGACCACCTCGGCAAGCGGGTCGTTGCCGATCTCTTCCGGTAAAGACTGATCGATGTACTGGGCCTGGCCTCCGCCGCTGCGGCGGCTGGGCACCACCAGTCGGCGGGCCAGCGCGTTGGCGGCCTCGGCACCGTGGTCGCTGCGCACCACGTGCAGGCAGAGGTCGATGCCGGCGGCCGTGCCCGCCGAGGTCAGCACGTCGCCGTCGTCGACGAAGAGCTCACGCGGGTCGACGTGGACCCGGGGGTAGCGCTTGGCCAGGGTCGGCGCGTACATCCAGTGCGTGGTCGCCGGGCGGCCGTCCAGCAGACCGGCGGCCGCGAGCACGAACGCGCCGGTGCAGAGGCCGATGATCCGCGCGCCTTCGTGGTGCGCCTTGCGCAGTGCGGTGATCGCCTCGACCGGCGGCGGCTGCGAGATCGAGCGCCAGGCCGGTACGACGATGGTGCCGGCCCGGGCGAGCGCCTCCAGCCCGTACGGCGCGGAGAGGGTGAGGCCGCCGGTCGTGGCCAGCGGCCCGTCCTCGCCGGCGCAGACCAGCAGGCGGTAGCGGGGGACTCCGGCGTCCTGGCGGTCGACGCCGAAGACGGAGAGCGGGATCGAGCTCTCGAAGATCGGAGCGCCGCCGAAGATCAGCACCGCGACGGTCTCGCGCCGGCGCCGGCCCGAGAGCTTCCGGGGGGGCGGTGGACATCATGGGCATCGAGGGGCCGTTCAGGCCGGACCCGCCGCCGGTACCGTGCCCGCCGGGGCCGTGACCGTTGAGGCTCTGGCTGTTCTGCCCCTGGTTGCTCGGGCCTTGGCTGTTCTGGCCCTGGTTGCTCTGGCCCTGACCGGGCGTGCCGCCCGGCAGGCCGGGCGCCGTCATGCCGACGCTCGTACCGGAGGAGGCCGGGAACGCCGAGTCCTGACCGGGATGGGCGAGCGCCTGGCCGAACGGGTGTCCGCCGGCCTGGACTCCGACCTGGGCTACGGCATGGGCGCCAGGATGGCCGGGAACCGACGGACCCGGATGCCCGCCCACTCCCGGCCCCTGCGAGGTCACCGAGCTGACGCCAGGTCGGCTGACTGGGCGTCCGGCATGGTCCGAGGCCGAGGAGAAGGCGCCGGCGCCGGAAGGCGTCGCTGTCGATGTGGCGGCTGAGGCCGGTGAGGTCGAAGTGCCCACCGAGGTGTATGAGACGTATGGGGTGGCGCTGGAGGTGCCGGAGGAACGGGCGTTGGCAGCGGGGGCCGAAACGCCGGTGCCTCTCGCGGACCGACCCGCGATGCCGACCACGGCCTGGTCGCTGTCAGGACCCGCGTCGCTCCTGCTCACCCTGCTCAAGGCGCTCAAGCCCCCTCGGTGGTGTGGTGTGGTGGTGCGGCACTGCTAGCCAAGATCGAATCTATCGGGTGGACCGTTGCCGTTGTGACAAGTTCACCATCCGACGCTATGTCGACATGGCAATTTGGCGTGATGCATTCGATCACGAAGCGTGGCACCCGTCGACCCTTCTGGGAAGGGGGCCGGTGCAACGGTGGCTGGTTGTCGTGGGGCTGGTCCTGGGGCACCCGGCTTCGGCGTGCCCGGCCGGCGGGTCTGGGCTGCGGCTTTGCCCAAGGACGGGGGAGCCGCGTGAGATTGACCGAAAATAGGCGGTGCACATGAGGGCGCACGAATCTCGATGTGTGCGCCTCCCTGGCTTCATCCGGCCAGTGCCGGGGCTATGGATCGGTCGTTGATCGTCCGCGCTACCGTCCTGTCGTGGACAACCTCAGCCGGCTCGAACAGGCCAACGACAACGCCGCCGCCTTCTGGCTCGCCCAAGCCCGTGCGCACGGATGGCGTCAGCTCATCCGCCCCGGATTCACCGCGGTCCGCTGCGCTCGTACTCCGAACGACGCCCACCGCGTCGTGGTGACCCGACCCTATGAGCAACCGGCGCTGCTGGAGGGGGAACTGGCGTCCCTTCTGGAGGACTGGTCCACCACCCGGCTCACGCTGGAGGACCCCTACCTCCGGCTGGACATGACGCGGTACGGCTGCGTCCACGGCCGGGCGATGCCCGTGATGGTCCGAGAGCCCGGTCCGCTCGAAGCGCCTCTGCTCGGTGCGCTGCCCTCCTCCGGGGATTTGGGCGGCGGTGATCTGATGGTCGATGAGGCCCTGGACGCCGAGGCGTTCGCCGAGGTAGAGCGCGCGGTGGTCGACGGCTTCCCGATCACGGACCGCCAGCCCTGGACGCGGGGCGGGATGCTGCCCGAGCGCCTTCGGCACGAGTCGGGCCTGCGGGCCTGGCGAGCCAGGATCGGTGGAGATCTGGCGGGCGCCTGCCTGACCTACGACGACGGCCGGGCCACCGGGGTGTACTGGGTCGCGACGCTCCCCGAGCAGCGCTCCCGGGGCGTGGCGCGCGCCGTTCTGGAAACCGCGCTGGCCGCTGCGGACCCCCACCGTCCGGCGACCCTGGTCGCCACCATGCTCGGCGAACCGCTCTACCGCAAGCTCGGCTTCGCCGTGGAGGGCCGGAGCCACTGGTGGTCGCTGCCCGAGCCCTCGAAGCCGTAGCGCCCGCCCGAGCCCGCGCCGCCGGCCGATGCCTCACCGGGCAAGGGGTTGCACGGGAGGGCCCGTGTGGCCGCGTGGCCCGCATGGGCCGCCCGGACGCCGCTGGGTCGTGGCCGAAGCACGCCCGACGGCGCCGCCGCGAGTCGGGTGCGCGCCGGTCGGTCGGGGGCCGTAGAGCGCTCTGGCCCGGGGTGGCTCTACACAGGGTGGCCCGGCGGGGTGCGGTGAGGAGAGGGAGCGGCGAGGCGGTCCGACCGGTGCCGACGCTCCGGCCGAGGGAGATCGGACGCTCCTCCTCGGCAGGTATGCCGACGCCGGTGGTGGCAACTCCGCCTGAATGGTTTCAGACACCGAAGGCCGCCGCGGTGGCCGGGGCGCTGCCGTCCGGGCGGTCGCCGGGAACGGGCGCACGCAGGCCGTCCGGGGCGGAAAGCGAGAGCTGTGCGCCGGGTCGCGCGCCGGACAGCCCCGTGCCGGCCAGCGCCGTGTTGACGTGGCCCCGGAGCCAGCGGCTGCCCGCCACCGTGCCGACCGTCCGCCGGCGGCCCGGTCCGGCGGCCCGGATCCCCGGCCGGACTCCCGGTGCGTTCCGCGCGGAAAGCACCTGCCCGACGGCCTCCGGCAGACCGGTCGCCTTCAGCGTCGGCCGGTAGCCCGGCTCGGCCCAGGGCCGGCCGTGGTGCAGCCAGACACTGCGCAGCCCGGCCAGCTCTGCGCCCGCGATATCGGCGGGGGCGTGGTCCCCGATCATCCAGGTGTTCGAGGCCCAGTCACCGGTGGGCGCGATGCCGCACCGCTGTGCGGCGATCTCGAAGATCAGCGGATCCGGCTTGACGCACTCGGCCTCCTCCGAGATGACCCAGCCGTCGACCATCGGGGCCAGCCCGGTCCGGCGGATCTTCTCCAACTGGGGCCGGGTGCTGCCGTTGCTGACGATGCCGAGCGTCCACCCGGCCGCGCGCGCCGCCCGCAGTGCGTCGATGTTTCTGGACGGGCAATGGATGTGGGAGTTGATGCCGCGTCGATAGTGCGCGAGCAGGAAGTCGAGGGAGTCGTCCAGCCCGTAGCGGCGCTGGGTCGCGGACAGTACGGTGCTGCGCGGCACGTAGCCGCCGCCGTCGATGGTGACGAGCCAGTCGAGGTCGCCCGGCGGAAGGCCTCGTTCGGTCAGAAAGTCCCGAGCCCAGGCCCGGAAAGCGGCGTCCCTGGGGAGCAGCGTGTTGTCGAGGTCGAACAGGAGCAAGGGCATGCCGAGCATGGTGCCAGCGGGTGCGCGTATGCACCTGGCAAATGCCAGACGCCGTCGCGAACCCGTGCGCATTGGCCGAAACGGATACCGGTGCGGGTGAGCTGGGCTTGGGGAACGGTTGCGCAGCGCGGACGACCGCGGTGGAGTGGGCGGCGACGCGGTCGCGGCGGAGCACTGCCCGGAGGCCGTCCGCAGTGGCCCGAAGTCGATCGGAACGGCTCGGAGTGTCTCGGAACGGCTCGGGACCGGTGGTCGGGGGAGGGCGTAGACGGACGCGTGACCGTGCCCGATGTGGCGTCCGCGACAGCCCGGTCCGACGGTCGGTCGGCGACGGATCGTTGTCGATCAATGACAGTCCGGTCACGGTGTCGCGGTGGCCTGTTGCATCGCCCCGTTCGCTCAGTCAAGCTCCAGAGAACCTCCTTTGCCAGAGGGGGCGGGACCGCACTGGCAGGGGCGCATCGCCGGCGGCGGGCGCATCCTCCATTCGCGGTAACAAAGCCGTTCCGAGGCTTTGCCGCTGGGCTGAGTCTCCTGCCCGTCGTACGCTGAAAGGAACAGGTCACAAACGGTGGTGCTCGGCGCAGACCGACGTCTTCCCGCAGGCGGACCTGCTGCCCGGGCAGCGTTGTCCTCTCTTGTCGGCCCATCTCCTTCGAAGAGCTTTGAGCCATGGCTGGTTTTGAGTCCTCCCGACCGGTTGAGCCGGAAGCGGTCCGCAGTGCGGGCTCAGCGGCCGGCGGAGGCGGCGGCGGTTGCGCAGAGCCCGGTGCGGGCGCGGACCCTGATGCGGGCGCGGACGCCGTGGATGCCGGGGGTTTCTCCCGCCTGCTCCGCGACATTGCGCGCCGGAGTCGCCTCGGGTCCCGCCAGCAGCGTGGCGATCATCGACCCGACCGCACGGAGTCGGCGATGACGGGCCGCCTTGGTCCGGGTTCCGACCATCCGGGAGGCTCCGGCCTGCCGAGCGCCTCGGGCGAGCCGGTGGTGCAGGCGACGCCTGGCGGCTCGTGCGATCCCGCCTTTCAGCACGGCGTGGTGGTCGGTTTCGACGGCTCGCTGTCGAGCGAGCGCGCCCTCGCCTACGCGGTGGGCATGGCTCGTCGCTCCCAGTGCGGTCTGGTGATCGTGCACGTCGCCAATCGCCTCCCCGCTACGGTCTGGGCCGGCTGCGAACCTCCTGTCTTCGTGGACCTTCCCGACCACCGGACCGAGGTGCTCGGCCTGGAGCTGGCCTGTGCGGACTTCCTCGCGGGGGTGCCCTGGATCCTGGTCGAGCGGGGCGGCGACATCTGTCATGAGATCGAAGAGGTCGGCCGCGAGTACGCTGCGGACGCGATCGTGGTCGGCAGCACACACGGCCTGCTCGGCAAGATCTTCGGCTCGGTCTCCGGTCGGCTTGCCCGTCGCGCCAACCGCCCAGTGATCGTTATTCCCTGACGGTCCGTCCGCCCTTTGTGCTGCCGGACGCCGTCGGTTGCCAGGTGACGGCAGCCTTGCCCCGGTTCCCCCGCTCCTCGACCTGCCGGTGCACCGACGGGGCGAGGAACGGGGGAACCAGGGCACTGCAGCGCCCAGGGCTGGTGCGGGTGCCTCAGGAGGTGACGCCGAGCTCACGGGCGATGAGCATGCGCTGGACCTCCGAGGTGCCCTCACCGATTTCGAGGATCTTGCAGTCGCGCCAAAAGCGCGCGACCGGGAATTCGTTCATGAAGCCGTACCCACCGTGGATCTGGGTCGCCTCACGGGCGTTGTCGACGGCGGCCTCGGACGAGTACAGCTTGGCGATCGCGGCCTCCTTCTTGAACGGTTCGGCGTGCAGCAGCCGAGATGCGGCGTCCCGCCAGGCCAGGCGGGAGGTGTGGGCGCGCATCTCCATGTCGGCGAGCTTGAACTGGATGGCCTGGTTGGCACCGATAGGACGGCCGAAGGCCCGGCGCTGGCCGGCGTAGGCAACTGACTGGTCGACGCACCCCTGGGCCAGGCCGGTGGCCAGGGCTGCGATCGCAATGCGGCCCTCGTCGAGGATCCGCAGGAACTGGGCGTAGCCGCGGCCGCGCTCGCCCAGCAGGTTGGCCGCGGGAACGCGGCAGTCGGTAAAGGACAATTCGCGGGTGTCGGATGCGTTCCACCCGACCTTCGAGTACTTCTTCGACACCTGGAACCCCGGGGTTCCGGTGGGTACGATGATGGAAGAGATTTCGCGCCGTGGCGAGGGGAATGCGCCCTCTTCACTCGAACGAGCGATCGGTTCGGTGAGTGCGGTGACCGTGACCAGGCCGGTGATCTCGGTGCCGGAGTTGGTGATGAAGCACTTCGTGCCGTTGATGACCCACTCGTCGGTGGCCTCGTCGTAGCGCGCCGTGGTGCGGGTCGCACCGGCGTCGGAACCGCCCTCGGGCTCGGTCAGGCCGAACGCCCCGAGGAGCTCGCCGGAGGTCAGCCGGGGCAGCCACTCGCGCTTCTGCTCCTCCGTTCCGAAGCGGTAGATCGGCATCGCGCCGAGGGAGACCGCGGCCTCCAGGGTGATCGCGACCGAGGAGTCGACCCGTGCGAGCTCCTCCAGGACCAGGCAGAGCGCGAAGTAGTCGCCGCCCATGCCCCCGTACTCCTCGGAGATCGGCAGGCCGAAGAGGCCCATCCGTCCCATCTCCCGGACGATCTCGTAGGGGAACTCGCCCTGCTCGTAGAACTCGCCGATCTTCGGCGCGACCACGTCCTGGGCGAACTCCGCCACAGTGCGCCGCAGTTCCTCGTACTCGCTGTTCAGTCGGTGATCGAGCATGGTGATCCTCCTGGGGCCCGGCCGGGGTGGCCGCGGGCGTGATCGGGATGACCGCATGTCAATCCGATGATGTGATGGGCATGCGGTGTGTTGAGCGGGGCGGGTGGTGCGGTGGGGACCCGGCCGGCCGGGTCGCGGCCGGCGCCGGTTCGTTGTGGGGCTGTGGCGTTGCGGGGCAGTGCCGAGCGGTCAGTCCCGGCCGTCGCCGAGCAGTGCCTGGACGGTGCGTGACGGGCTCGGCCGGCCGAGCTGCCGCGCCATCCAGCCACTGGTGGAGACCAGGGCACGGAGATCGACGCCGGTCCGGATGCCGAGGCCGTGCAGCATCCAGACCAGATCCTCGGTGGCCAGGTTGCCGGTGGCACTCTTGGCGTACGGGCAGCCGCCCAGGCCGCCCGCCGAGGCGTCGACCGTGGTCACGCCGCTGCGCAGGGCGGCCAGGGTGTTGCTGAGCGCCTGGCCGTAGGTGTCGTGGAAGTGCACCGCGAGCCTGTCCACCGGTACTCCGGCCCGGCCGAAGCCGTCCAGCAGCGCGGAGACCTGGCCCGGGGTGGCGACGCCGATGGTGTCGCCGAGGCTCAGCTCGGTGCAGCCCATCTCCAGCAGCTGCACGCCGAAGCCGATCACCTGCTCGGCCGGCACCGGGCCCTCCCACGGGTCGCCGAAGCACATCGAGAGGTAGCCGCGCACGCGGATCCCGGCCTCGGTGGCGCGTTCCACCACCGGTCGGAACATCGCCATCGCCTCGTCCGCCGAGCGGTTGAGGTTGCGACGGGCGAAGGTCTCGGTGGCGCTGGCGAACACCGCGATGTCGGTGGAGTGGTGGGCGAGCGCGCGGTCCAGCCCGCGCTCGTTGGGCACGAGGACCGGCAACCGCAGGCCCGGGTGACGGGAGGGCAGCCCGGCGAGCCGGGGCACGAGCTCCTCGGCGTCCGCGAGCTGCGGTACCCACTTCGGGTGAACGAAGCTGGTGGCCTCGACCGTGCGCAGTCCGGCGGCGGCGAGCCGGGCGATGAATTCGGCCTTGACCTCCACGGGGACGAGGGCGCCCTCGTTCTGCAGGCCGTCGCGCGGCCCGACCTCGTGGATCCGGACCTCCTCGGGCAGGCCCGGAGCGCGGACCTCCGCAGGCAGGCCCAGGTCGAGCGCGTCCGGCTCCGGCGCGGGGGCGGCGGTCATGACCGCACCTCGGCGGAGACCGCGCCGAGCGTCCGGCCGACCGATCCGCCGTTCTCCGGTTCCGCCCCGGTGGGTTCCGCCCCGGCCGGTCCGTCCTCGGCCGGAGTGACCACGACCAGCACTTCCTCCATCGCCACCGTGGCTCCGGCGGTGGCCCGCAGCTCACTCACGGTGCCGTCGTGCGGGGCGGCGATCACGTGTTCCATCTTCATGGCCTCCAGGACGAGTAGTGGTTGGCCCTTCCGGACCTGCTCACCGGCCGTGGTCTTCACGACGGTGACGGTGCCGGGCATCGGGGCGGTGAGGGCGCCGTGGTGGGCCGCGCCGGCCGCGCTGCTCTCGCCGACCGGGTCGTGGCCGTGCACCGGCCAGGCGTCACCGTCGATCCCGAGCCAGGTCACCGGACCGGTGGCATGGCCGGGGGCGTCGTCGGTGGCCAGGGCGAACGTCGTCTGCAGGCCGTCGGCGGTGAGGTGCAGCCGGTCGCCCGACCGGACGGCCCGGGCGCGGTGGACCGGTCCGGAGTCGAGCCGGATGTCCACCTCAGGAGTGACGCCCGGGGGAATGTCAGTGGGCTCGACTACGTTGCCCGCAGTGATCGGGCGAATGCGCACCGACACCGGATCCTGGCCGGGGGTACGGAGTCGATGGGTGGTCCAGGCCGGGTCGCCGCCGATGCGCCAG
This sequence comes from Kitasatospora sp. NPDC050463, assembly GCF_040655255.1. NCBI lineage: Bacteria > Bacillati > Actinomycetota > Actinomycetes > Kitasatosporales > Streptomycetaceae > Kitasatospora > Kitasatospora sp. NPDC050463. Next base: position 17,678 of record NZ_JBFAJO010000006.1, on the reverse strand, counting down.
CCGGAGGGAAGGGAGAAGGGGTCGGTCCAGCCGCCACTGTCGGCGGTGGGGGTGAGGCTCAGATGCCGTGCGAGGGCGGCCGCATAGTAAAGGAGGTGGGTGGGCGTCGGAGCCTCGGTGGACTCGGCGGGCTCGGCAACGGGGGCCGCCGAAGCGGCGGAGGCGGCGTTGGCCGGAGCATAGGGCGAGGCGAGCAGGGCGGGCTGCTGCTGGGCCGTCTGCTCCACCAGCCCGGTGTCCAGCCGGCCTGCGGTGACGTCGGGGTGTGCGAGCAGTCGCCGCAGGAAGCCCGTGTTGGTGGTCACGCCGAGGATCCGGGTGTCGGCCAGCGCGGCGCGGAGTCGGCGCAGCGCGGTCGGGCGGTCGGGCCCGTACGCGATGACCTTGGCGAGCATGGGGTCGTAGGAGCTGGTGATGACGGTGCCCGGGGCGACACCCGAGTCCACCCGAATGCCTTCGCCCCGCGGCTCGTCGAGGACCAGGATGCGGCCGCCGGTGGGGAGGAACTCCCGTTCCGGATCCTCGGCACAGATTCGGGCCTCGATGGCGTGGCCCAGGAAGGAGATGTCCGGCTGGGCGAAGGTGAGGCGCTCGCCCGAGGCGATCCGCAGCTGCCACTCGACCAGGTCCAGCCGCTGCGGCCGAGCGGCTCCTGGCCCGGCGGGGTCGTCGGTGGTGCCGCCGATGGCGATGGCGAGTTCGGTGACGGGGTGTTCCACCTGGAGGCGGGTGTTCATCTCCATGAAGAAGAAGTCCCGCACCCCCTCGGTGGGGACGGGGGAGTCCGGGGCGAGGCCGGGGACGATGAACTCCACGGTGCCGGCCCCGGTGTAGCCGCAGGACTCTGCGGCTCGGACGGCCGCCAGTCCCATGGCGGCGCGGGTCTCGGCATTGAGGAGAACGGAGGGTGCTTCTTCGATCAGCTTCTGGTGACGGCGCTGCAGACTGCACTCGCGCTCGCCGAGGTGGACGGTGGTGCCGTGGGCGTCGGCGAGCACCTGGACCTCGATGTGCCGGGGTCGGTCGACCCACCGTTCCAGCAGCAGGGTGTCGTCGCCGAAGGCGGTGCGGGCGACCCGCCGTGCGGCGGCGATCTCGGTCGGCAGCTCGGCCCGGTCCCGGACCAGGCGCATGCCCTTGCCACCGCCGCCGGCGGACGGCTTGAGCAGTACGGGGAAGCCGATCTCGTCAGCGGCCGCGACGAGCTCCCCGTCGGTGGGCGCGGAAGCCTGGCTGCCCGGAACCACCGGAACGCCGGCGGCCCGTACGGCTTCCTTGGCGTTGATCTTGTCGCCCATCAGCTCGACCGCGGAGGGAGGAGGCCCGATGAAGACCAGGCCCGCGTCGGCACAGGCGCGGGCGAAGGAGGAGTTCTCGGCGAGGAAGCCGTAGCCGGGGTGAACGGCCTGGGCGCCGGTGCGTCGGGCCGCGGCGAGGATCTGGTCGGTCCGCAGGTAGGTCTCGGTGGCCGAGCTGTCGCTGCGGTCGGCCGGGCCGAGCCGCACCGCGACATCGGCCTCGCGGACGTGCGGTGCGTCGGCGTCGGCGTCGCTGAACACGGCGACGGAGCGCATGCCGAGCCGCCGCAGGGTGCGGATCACCCGGACGGCGATCTCGCCACGGTTGGCGACCAGAACTGTGTCGAACATGGGAGGCGATCCTCCGGGTCGAGGGGAGCCGTATGAAGGAGGTGGTGGGAGGCGGTAGCAGCGACGCGTCGTGTGCGGCCGGGCCGGCCGCCGGATCGGAAGGCCTGCGGGTCGGGGCGGAGTCCGTGCCCGGTCCGCTGGTGGAGCCGAACCCGGGCCGATGGGCCGATTCGATGGGCCGAACCGATGAGCCGAATCGAACCGATGGGCCGAGCCGAACCGATGAGCCGAACCGACCCGAGCGGAGTGATGCGAGAGTTCGAGCGGGACCGAGCGGGACCGGGGTCGGCCGGGTCGGGCGTACAGGTCAGACGGGTGTCCGGCCCCGGTACGGCTGCCCGCCCGGAGAAGCTCGGACGGGCAGCCGTACCCGGGCGGACGTCACATCCGGAAGACGCCGTACGGGCCGGGCGGCGGCAGCGGGGCGTTGGCGCAGGCGGTGAGAGCGAGCCCGAGGACGGTGCGGGTGTCCATCGGGTCGATCACTCCGTCGTCCCAGAGCCGCGCGGTGGCGTAGTAGGCGTTGCCCTGCTGCTCGTACTGCTCGCGGACGGGGCGCTTGAACTCCTCCTCCGCCTCGGTGGGCCAGGCCTCGCCGTGTGCTTCGAGCTGGTCGCGCCGGACGGTGGCCAGCACTGAGGCAGCCTGCTCGCCGCCCATCACGGAGATCTTCGCGCCCGGCCACATCCACAGGAAGCGAGGCGAGTAGGCCCGGCCGCACATCGAGTAGTTGCCGGCTCCGTACGAGCCACCGATCACCACCGTCAGCTTCGGGACGCGGGTGCTGGCGACGGCGTTCACCATCTTGGCGCCGTGCTTGGCGATGCCCCCCGCCTCGTACTGCCGGCCGACCATGAACCCGGTGATGTTCTGAAGGAAGAGGAGGGGGATGCCCCGCTGGTCGCACAACTCGATGAAGTGGGCGCCCTTGAGGGCGGACTCCGCGAAGAGCACGCCGTTGTTGGCGACGATCCCGACGGGGTGGCCGTGGATCCGGGCGAATCCGGTCACCAGGGTCGCGCCGTACTCGGACTTGAACTCGGCGAACCGGCTGCCGTCGACCAGCCGGGCGATCACCTCGCGGACGTCGTAGGGCGTGCGCGGGTCGACCGGGACGGCTCCGTACAGGCCTGCCGGGTCGACGGCGGGCGGCTCGGCCTGGGTGAGTGGCCATGGCCTGGCCGGACGCGGGCCGAGCCCGGCGACGATGGTGCGGACGATGGCGAGGGCGTGGGCGTCGTCCTCGGCGAGGTGGTCCGTCACGCCGGAGGTGCGGGAGTGGAGTTCACCGCCGCCCAGTTCCTCGGCGGTCACCACCTCACCGGTGGCGGCCTTCACCAGGGGCGGTCCGCCGAGGAAGATCGTGCCCTGGTTGCGGACGATGACGGCCTGGTCGCTCATCGCCGGCACGTACGCGCCGCCGGCCGTGCAGGAGCCGAGCACAGCGGCGATCTGCGGGATGCCGGCGGCGGAGAGGCGGGCCTGGTTGTAGAAGATCCGGCCGAAGTGGTCGCGGTCCGGGAAGACCTCGTCCTGCATCGGGAGGAAGGCGCCGCCGGAGTCCACCAGGTAGACGCAGGGCAGGCGGTTCTCCAGCGCGACCTCCTGGGCGCGCAGGTGCTTCTTCACCGTCATCGGGTAGTACGTACCGCCCTTGACGGTGGCGTCGTTGGCGACGACGACCACCTCGCGCCCGGCGACCCGGCCGATGCCCGCGATGACGCCGGCCGCCGGTGCGGCTCCGTCGTACATCCCGTCGGCCGCGAGCGGCGCCAGTTCGAGGAACGGCGAGGCCGGGTCGAGCAGCGTGTCCACCCGGTCGCGGGGGAGCAGCTTGCCGCGGGCGGTGTGGCGGGCCCGGGCCTTGGCGCCGCCGCCGAGAGCGGCCGCGCCGAGCTTCTCACGCAGTTCGGCGACCAGGGCACGGTGTGCCTCGGTGTTGGCCCGGTAGGCCTCGGAGCCCGGGTCGGCGGCGGTGCCGAGCCGGGGGGCGGGCGCAGCGGCTCCCGGTGGAACGACTCCGGCTGCGGCGCCGGACGCCGTGCCGCCCGTCGTGGCTCCGACCGCTGCGATGCCATGAACGCCGGTGGGTACACCGGCGGTGGAGATGATCATCCCAAGAGCTCCCTTGCCCTCGGCACCAGGTGGGCAGCAGAGCCTGGGTGAGCCTGCGACCCCCACGTTAATGAGCGTTAACTCGTGCCGCCCAGGTTAACGGGCGATAACCCGACTGTCTACGATGGGCAGCATGCCGAACGTCCCAGCCGCCTCCGCGCTCCCACGCCGTGACCAGATCCGCAGGGAGGCCGCGCGACTGTTCGCGGCCCGGGGCTTCCTGGGTGTGGGCGTGGACGAGATCGGCAAAGCCGTCGGCATCAGCGGGCCAGGGCTCTACCGGCACTTCGCCGGCAAGGACGCGATGCTCGCCGACCTCTTGATCGGCATCAGTGAGCGCCTCCTGGAGGAGGGTCGTCGCCGGGCCGACGGGGGCGACGGCGCCGCCGACGCGCTGGACGCGCTGATCAGCGGCCATGTCGACTTCGCGCTCGACGACCGCGACCTGATCACCCTGCACGACCGTGAGCTGCTGAACCTCAAGGAGGAGGACCGCCGGACGGTCCGCCGCCTCCAGCGCGGCTATGTCGAACTGTGGGTGGACGTGGTCCGGCGAGCCCATCCACCGCTGGCCGGCCCCGACGCCGAGCCGGTCGCGCGAGCCGCCGTGCACGCCGTCTTCGGATTGATCAACTCGACCCCGCACAGCCTCGGCCCGAGTCCGGCCCAGGACGACCGCGTCGCGCTCCAGCGCGACGGCATGGCCGCCCTGCTGCACAGCCTGGCGCACGGCGCCTTCTCCGCGGCCGCCGACGCCGCGGCGCGCGGCTGAGGCGGGGCGCCGCCCACCCGTGCGCCCGGCACGTCGACCGGGCCGGCGGGCGAAGGGTCGAGAAGCGAAGAGGCGAGGGGCCGGCGAGGCGAAGGGCTGAAGAAGCGCAGGGCCGAACGTCGAAGGGGCCGGGGGTCGGCCGTTCGCCCTAGGTCCAAAGGACGGCGGCCGGCTGCGTCGGCGGCCGGTGGGCATCCGGCGCGATGTCGTCCACGCTGGACAGTGAAGGCCGGGCCTGGGCCGGTCGGGAATCACCGCAGGCCGCAGGCTGTTGGCCCCTCAGCCGGGTCGGATCATCCGGCCTGCTCTGGCCTGAAACTCCATGGCGGCCACTCGACAGAATGGTTAGCATCCCTAAATATGCCTGAGACTCATGGATCTACGGTGGAGCTTTCCCCGAGCGGCACCCGAACCGGCCCCCGGGGCAGGAAGGGCGAGCGGGGCGGTACGGGCGTGCCCAGCAGCAAGGACGACAGGCAGCACGGGCACGGAAACCAGGAGAGCGGTGCCGGCGCGTCGAACGGCGGCGGCAGAAACCCGGGCAAGGTCGAGGCCTACCGGGGCGCAACCGGCGCGGGCTGGCTGCGCCGGCTGATCGGTTACTGCTGGCACTCCCGGCGCAGCGTACTGTTGGCCTTCGGTGCCTCGATCGTCGGGATGGCCGTCACGGCCTTGGTGCCACTGGTCACCAAGCTGATCATCGACGACGTCATCACCGCACACACCCGGTCCCTGGCCCCCTGGGCCGTGGTGCTGTTGCTGGCGGCCGCTCTGGTGTTCGCCTGCACCCAGGTGCGCCGCTACTACGGCGGCCAACTCGCCCTCGACGTCCAGCACGACATGCGCAGCGACCTCTTCCGCTCGCTCGGCCGGCTCGACGGCCACCGGCAGGACCGTCTCGACACCGGCCAGGTGGTCGGCCGTGCGACGTCCGACCTCCAGCTGATCAATGGCCTGCTCTCGATGCTGCCGATGATGACCGGCTACCTGCTGATGTTCGTCATGTCGCTGGCCGTGATGCTCTGGCTGTCCCCGCCGCTCACCCTGGTCGCGCTGGTCATGGGACCGGCTCTCTGGTGGGTCTCCGTGCTGAGCCGCAAGCGGTTGTTCCCGTCGACCTGGGCCGCGCAGCAGGAGGCGGCTGCGGTCGCCGGCGTCGTCGACGAGTCGATCGGTGGCGTCCGGGTGGTCAAGGGCTTCGGCCAGGAGGCCCAGGAGCTGGACAAGCTGGAGGCGGCCTCGCGCAACCTCTTCGCGGCCCGGCAGCGCTCGATCCGGCTCAACAGTCGCTACAACCCGGCGATGCAGGCGATCCCGGCGCTCGCGCAGGTCGCGGTGCTGGCCTTCGGCGGCTGGCTGGCGGTCGAGGGCCAGGTCACCCTCGGCACCTTCGTCGCCTTCTCCACCTATGTGGCGCAGATGACCGGCCCGGTTCGGATGCTGACCATGGTCATCACCGTGGGCCAGCAGGCCCGGGCGGGCGTGGAGCGGGTGCTCCAGCTGATCGACGAGCGCCCGCTGGTGCAGGAGCGCCCGGATGCGCTCACCCTCGACTTCACCCACGCCGGCACCGACCCCGCGCACGCCGGTACCGACCCCACGCACAATGGCTCTGATCCCGCCCGGGGCGGCACCGGCCCGTCGGAGCCCGAACCGGGTCGAGCCGTCGAACCCGGTCAGGGCGCGGCCGAGGACCGGTCCGGTCGGCCAGCCGGCCCCCGTACGCCCGAGGTGGCGCTGGAGTTCGACCAGGTCGAGTTCCGCTACGACCCCGAGCACCCGGCGCCCGTTCTGCACGGGCTCGATCTGAAGCTCGCCCCCGGCGAGACGCTGGCCCTGGTCGGCGCGTCCGGGTCGGGCAAGTCGACGGTGGCGCAGCTGGTGCCCCGGTTCTACGACCCGGCGGCCGGCGCGGTCCGGCTCTACGGTCACGACCTGCGCGATCTCACCCTCGACTCGGTGCGGGCGGCCGTCGGCATCGTTCCCGAGGAGAGCTTCCTGTTCTCCGAGACGGTCCGCACCAACATCGCGTACGGGCGGCCCGACGCCACCGACGAGCAGGTCGTGGCGGCCGCCCGTGCCGCCCAGGCGGACGAGTTCATCCGGGAGCTGCCCGACGGGTACGCGACCAAGGTCGGCGAGCAGGGCCTGACCCTCTCCGGCGGTCAGCGCCAGCGCATCGCCCTGGCCCGGGCCATCCTCACCGACCCGCGGATCCTGCTGCTCGACGACGCCACCTCGGCGGTCGACCCGCAGATCGAGGCGGAGATCCACGACGCCCTGCGTTCGGTGATGGCCGGCCGCACCACGCTGCTGATCGCCCACCGCCGGTCGACCCTCCAGCTGGCCGACCGGATCGCCGTTCTGGATCACGGCCGCCTGCTGGACATCGGTACGCACGAGGAACTCGACGTCCGATGTCCCCAGTACCGCGCGCTGATCTCCGACCCGGAGGCCGGCCGGACCCAGCCGTCGGCCACTCCCGCAGCCGCGGCCACTCCCGCGGCCACGGCGGCTCCCGTAGTCGCGGCGGCTTCCGCAGCTGCGGCGACTCCCGCGACAACCGCCCCCGCGGACACCGCAGGGGCACCCGCCCCCGAGACCCTGTCCGGGGACGCCCCCGTATCGCCCGCCCCGGGCCTGGCGACGCCGGCTCTGGCGACGCCGGCCCTTTCCAAGGCGGCCCGTACTGCGGACCCGGCGCTCCTCGCCAAGGTGGCCGCCCTCCCGCCGGCCGTCGACACCCCGGCGGTCTCCCGGGCCGACGCCGAGGCCGGCGACCCGGACTTCAGCCTCCGCCGCCTGCTGCGCCCGTTCCGCGGCCCGCTCGCCCTCGCCCTGCTCCTGGTCACCCTGGACGCGGGCGCGGGGCTGGTCCTGCCGATCCTGATCCGGCACGGCATCGACGACGGCGTGAGCAAGGCCCTGATGTCGGGTGTCGCCGTCGCCGCGCTGGTGGCGCTGGTGATCGTTCTGCTGGACTGGGTGGTGCAGAGCGCCGAGAGCCGGGTCAGCGGCCGCACCGGCGAACGGGTGCTCTACACCCTCCGGCTCAAGATCTTCGCGCACCTCAACCGGCTCGGCCTGGACTACTACGAGCGCGAGCTGTCCGGCCGGATCATGACCCGGATGACCACGGACCTGGACTCGCTGACCTCCTTCCTGCAGACCGGAGTGGTCACGGCCGTGGTCAGCCTGCTGACCTTCCTCGGCATCTTCGCCGCCCTGCTGATCATCGATGCGGGCCTGGCCCTGGTGGTCTTCGCGGTGCTGCCGCTGCTGGTCGTGGCGACGCTGGTGTTCCGCAGGAAGTCCAAGACGCAGTACGAGATCTCCCGGGACCTGATCAGCACGGTCAACGCCGATCTCCAGGAGAACGTCGCGGGCATGCGGATCGTCCAGGCCTTCCGCAGGCTGGACGCCAACACCGACCGCTTCGTCGCCCGGGGGATGGCCTACCGCGAGGCCAGGGTCCGGGCGCAGTTCTACATCTCGTTGTACTTCCCGTTCGTGCAGTTCCTCTCCAGCGTCGCCGCGGCCCTGGTGCTGATCGTGGGGGCGACGCGGGTCGACTCCGGGACGCTGACCGTCGGCGCGCTGGTGGCGTACCTGCTCTACATCGACCTCTTCTTCGCACCGGTCAACCAGCTCTCGCAGGTGTTCGACGGTTACCAGCAGGCGGCGGTGGGCCTGGGCCGGATCCGTGAGCTGTTGCGCACCCCGACCACCACCGCGGAGGCCGCCGACCCGGTGCCGGTGCGGGCGGAGCTTCGCGGCGAGATCGAGTTCGAGGGAGTCAGCTTCGCCTACAACGGCGGGGCCGACGGCGCTCGGGACGTGCTCACCGGCGTGGATCTGCGCATCCCCGCGGGCCAGACGGTGGCGCTGGTCGGCGAGACGGGTGCCGGCAAGTCGACCCTGGTCAAGCTGGTCGCCCGGTTCTACGACGCGACCGCCGGCACCGTCCGGGTGGACGGTGTCGATCTGACCCGGTACGACCTCGCGCAGTACCGTCACCGGCTCGGCGTCGTGCCGCAGGAGGCGTACCTGTTCGCGGGCACGGTGCGCGAGGCGATCGCGTACGGTCGGCCCTCGGCCTCGGCGGCCGAGGTGGAGGCGGCGGCCCGGGCGGTCGGTGCGCACGACATGATCCTCCGCCTGTCCGACGGCTACGACCACGAGGTCACCGGTCGCGGGCGGAACCTCTCGGCGGGGCAGCGCCAGCTGATCGCGCTGGCCCGGGCCGAACTGGTCGATCCGGACATCCTGCTCCTCGACGAGGCCACCGCCGCGCTCGACCTGGCCACCGAGGCGGCGGTCAACCATGCGGCGGACCGGCTCAGCGGCGGCCGCACCACACTGGTCATCGCCCACCGCCTCACCACCGCGGAACGCGCGGACCGGGTCGTCGTCCTGGACCACGGCACGGTGGTCGAGGACGGTACGCACACCGAACTGCTCGCTCAGGGAGGTGTGTACGCGCGGCTCTGGCAGGCGTTCGTCGCCGACGGGCATCCGGCGCCCGACGTGGTGGCCGGCCGCTGAGCCCACCTGCCGCCCGCCGGCCCGCCACTCCACTGACGCGCCCCGCCCCGCCGATCAGCTGGGCGCGGCGGTGATCAGGCGGCGATCAGTGAGGTGAGCAGCCCGGACGCGTCGATTCCGCGTGGCAGGTCGCTGACCTGCCCGTCGCCCACCTCCACCACCCGCCAGCCGGAGCCGTCGGCCCGGCTGGCGAGGTCGGTGGTGACGAAGCGGCAGCCGAGAGCGCGGACCAGCGGCCGGATCTCGGTGAGGTCGGGTTCGGCGGATTGGCCGGGCATGTCCGGATGCGGCCCGACCAGCACGGGTTCGCCGTCCAGCCACCAGACCCGGGCCTCCACGGCCCGCCCGTCCCCGCCACCACGACCCCCGGCCGCGCCACCGACCCCGCCCTCGCTCCCTCCGTTCCCGTCTCGCCGGTTCCCACCCTGCGGGCTCCCGTCCTGCCCGCTCGCGTTCCGGGCCGGCCCGGTCCCGTCAGGCCCGGTCTCGTCACGCCCGGCCCGTTGGAACTCCTCGTACCGCCGCAGCACCACCCCGCCGGCCAGGTACTCGCCCTGCAGCTCGACGAAGCGCGCCACCACCCGCCCGACGGCGGCCAGGTCGGCCAGTTCGGGGACGTAGCAGGCCTCGTGCCACTCGTGCTTTCGTGACTTGACGTAGTCCTTGACGATCGCCGGACCGCGTCCACCGAGCCGCTCGACGGCGGCGGCCAGCTCCTCCGGCCCGGGCTGGGCCGCCGTTCGGACCGGGATCCAGACGCTCGGCGGGGTCGCCCCTTCGAACACGCGGTACCAGCCGGGCAGTTCGTGTGCCGAGGCATAACCGGCCGCGCTGGTCAGCAGGTTGGCGCCGCGCCCGGCCAGGGCCCGGGCGAAGGCCGCGTAATCGGCCGACGGGATCATCCAACCCCGGTACCAGAGCGGGCCGCAGTCCTGCGGCACCTGACGGACCGCCTCCTCCGCATGCCCCGCGAGCAGCGCGTCGTGGTCGACGAGGTACCGCTCGCCACCCACGTCCCGTAGCACCCGTGCCTCCCAGGCGAAGTGCGGGTCGGGCCGGCGGGGGTTGAGCGGGTCGGCCGGGAAGAGGAGCGCGGGTGCGGGCATGGGCGTCAGAGTACGTCCACCGGCCGTTCCCGGCGATGCCAGCACCGCATCTCCGCAGGGGCGGTGCCCTTCCCCGCGGGTGACAATCCACTCGACGCCCCAGGGCCTGCGCTGGGAGAGTGACCCGATGCGAAATCTGTTGCGGCGCGCGAAGCGAATCCCGAGGCAGGCGGCCAGGACGGTGGTACTGGACGAGAGCGGGTCGGTCTTCCTCCTCCGTTCGGACAACAGCGAGGTCGGCGTCCACTGGACCATGCCCGGCGGTGGCATCGAGAAGGGCGAGACACCGTGGACGGGAGCCCGTCGGGAACTCTGGGAGGAGACCGGCTGGACCGACCTCGAACCCGGTCCGCTGCTCTGCACCTGGGAACACGATTTCACCTGGCACGGCACACCCGTCCGCCAGCACGAGCACATCTACCTGACCAGCGGTCCGCACCGGGGCCCGGTCGGCGACGTCAGCGCGGTGCACGCTGCCGACCGGATTCTCGACTGGCGCTGGTGGACCGTGGACGACCTCGCCGACGAGCACGCGGACGCCCTCTGGCCGCCTCGGCTCCCGGACCTGCTGGCCGATGTCCGGGAGGGCTGGGCGGCGGGCCGGCGCGAGCCGGTGCCCGTCGATCTCGGCTACATCCCGAACGCTCCGACGGCCTGACGTCCCTGACAGCCCGAGGCCCGCGACGCCGCCGGCGCCCCGGGCACTCCGGACGCCCACACTCCGGACGCGGCTGAGGCGCCCGACACTCCCGATACCCGAAGGCCCAGGTAGCCCTGACGACCCGGCCTTCCGCCCCTACGAGGACTGTCCCCCGCCGCGTCGTCCGGCCCGTCCGGACCGCCAGCCGTGCAGGTCGAGTTCCCGGTCGTGCAGCGCGCCGGGGTTGATCAGCACCGACAGCTGTGCGTCCGCCAGTTGGTCGACGGTGAGACCGGTCGCGGACAGCAGTTGGTCGGTCGACACCGAGACGGCGATGGCGGGCCGCCAGGCGGGCAGGACCACCAGGCTGGTGCCGCGTCCGATGCGTACGGGCTCGGCGGCAACCCGGACCGGCTGTCGTTCGTCGGGGCGGCCCACCGCCTCGGGGAGATGGGGGGTTCCGCCGATCAGGATGCCCAGCGGCGTCTCGGCAGTCCCGCCGGTACCGTCGCCGGCCGCCGGTTCCACGGTGTCTATCAGGGGGTCCGAGGTCTGCGACCCATGGGGTGTCAGCGGTAGCAGCACGAACGCCGACGGGGCGACCTCGGTGCCGGGGGAGTCCTGCGGCCGGTCCGGGCCGGTGGCGGCCGGGTGCATGCGGCGCAGCCGCCGGGAGGGGGAGGGGCGCTTGGACAGGACGGTCCGCAGCTCCGCCTGCGCGGCTCGCAGGACGGGGACGGCTCGCTCTCCTGCCGGCGCCCGGAGCGGTACGAACGGCTCCGTGTCCGAGACGGAAGGAAATGCGGAAGGATACGCGGAAGCTGATTCGGAAACAGATTCGGAGGCGGCCCGAGAACCGGCTTCGACGCCCGCGAGGCCTTCGGCGAGCAGCGCGCGGATCTCGGCCACCGGCCGACGGCAGGCGGCGGCCAGTTCGGCGAGCGAGCGGCCCTGACTGTGGGCCGTTCGCAGCCGGTCGGCCAGGCCGGCCCGGATCCGGGCGGCCGTCTGCCCGCACCCGTCGAAGGCATCCGCGGCACCGCCGGAGACCCCGCGGACCGCCCCGCCGCCGCCGTCACCGCCGTCACCGCCGGCGTCGACACCGCCGCCGAGGTCCCGGTCGCGCTCTCCGGCGGCCTCGCCGCCCCGCGGCTGCGGAACGGAGCCGCCGCGGGCCGACCCGGCGGCGGCAAGGTCGCCGACAGTCTCCGTCATCGAGCAGCGCGAGTCCGCCGGCCCGGCCGGAGTCGGTGCTCCGCCGTCCCGCGCGCACACGGACGCAGGCGACGAGGCCCTGTCGGACGCACCGACCACGGGCGCGCTGTCGGAGGTACCGGGCGGGGTCACGCCGACCGTGGTCACGCCGTTCACGGGCGTGCCGCACGAGGGCAGGTCGGTAGCGGTCTGGTCGAGCGCGGTCATCGGCATGAGCCCTTCGGGGTACGGTCCCGATGATCCTCCCGCACCCCGGGACCAGCTCCAAGCGCCTTTCCCGCAGGTGTGCGCGAGGACACCGTCCCGTGCCGCGCCGTGTCTGCCCCCGTCGCCGGGCTCAGGCGCCCGGGGCGACGAACCCCTTCAGGTCGGCCAGTACGGCGTTGGCGGCGAGGACGCCGAGGCCGAGGAACCACGTCTCGTCCGAAACCGGCCGCGCCTGGCCGGACTTGGTCGCTCCGAGGGTCTTCCAGAGCGCGCCGCCGAGCACCGCGTCCTGGTTGGTGGAGCTGGGGGTGCCGTACACGCCGTAGAAGATCCAGTCGGCGTCGGCCTTGTCGATCTGCTCGGGGCTGATCTCGACTGCGAGCTCCTTGACCTGCTCGATCTTGGGCTGCGGCAGCGGCACATCGGTGAGGATGGTGCCGATGAAGGAGAGCTCCGCGTAGAGCCGGGTCTTGCCGGGCATGAAGCGCAGCGGCGTGATGGTGGGCCGCTTGTCGCCCAGCTTGGCGCCGATCGCGGCGGCCGCGGCCTGGTAGGCGTCGAGGTGGGCCCTGGCCTCCGCCTCCAGGCCGAACGGAGCCGCGTTGAGCTGGAAGTTCTGCTTCCAGGGGTAGCCGGGGCGCAGCGAGAAGACGGTCGGCGCGATCTTGGAGAGTTGCGCGTACTGGTCCTGTGCGCGCAGCTGGCTTCCGAGGATCAGGTCGGGCTTCAGCGCGGCGATGGCCTCCAGGTTGAGGCTGTTGATGGTGCCGACGCTCGCCGGGTCGCCGGCTGTGCCCTTGAGGTAGGGCGGCATGTTCTTGGAGGCGTCGGCGTGGACGACGCCGACCGGCTGGATGCCCAGGGAGACGACGTTGTCGAGCTCGCCGGTGTCAAGCACTACGACCCGGACCGGCTTGGCGGGAATGACGGTCTCACCCATGGCGTGCTTGACGGTGCGCGGGTAGACGCCGGGGGCGGCGTCGGTGCCGAAGTCCTTCATCTTCTCGATCACGGCGGCGTAGTCGTCGCCGCCCTGCTTGACCGACTTCTGGTTCGGCGAGGAGCCGGACGAGGCCTGGGCCGACCCGTTCGTGGACCCGCCGGAGCTGCCGCAGGCGGTGAGCAGCCCGCCGAGGCCGAGGACGGCACCCCCGGTGAGCCCGGCGGCGAGGAACTTCCGGCGGGAGGGGGTGCGGCTGACGAGGGTCCGGTCGGCGGGGTGGGGGACCACGCGACGCTCCTTCTCGATCGATCGATGTTAGGTGAGGCAAACCTATCTGAAGTCTGACGGGAGACCGATCGAGCCTGGTCGGCCTCCACCTGGCCGTCCTGGTGCTCATCGCGGTCATCGCGGTCAGCAAGGCCGCCGCCGTGACCTGCCGCCCTCGGTCGGCTTCGCCGCCTCCTGGCTCGACCCCCTCCCAGATGAGCTCGTTCAGCGCCTTCACCGGCGGGCTGTCGCTCTCGATCTTCATGTCCTGGGGCTGGGACACCTGCCTCACCCTGAACGAGGAGACCCTCGGCAGCGCCAAGACCCCGGGCCGGGCCGCGATGATCTCCATGGTCACCCTGGTGGGTTCGTTCCTACTGGTCGTGATCGCCGCCCGGATGTTCGCCGGCGTCGGCACCGCCGGGACCGGCGTCGGCAACCCGGCCACGGCCGACAACGTCTTCTCCGCGCTGGCCCGGCCGGTACTCGGCTCGCCGTGGAGCATCCTGCTCTTCCTGGCCGTCGCCGCCAGCGCCGCCGTCCGCCTGCAGACCACCACGAGTTCTTCCGCGGCGAGACTCTGCGCGGGGAAACCCCCGCGCAGGTCGTGGACGACTGACGCTACCCTCGAACGCATGAAGCGCTTCGCAGGTCTCGACTGGTGGCCGTCCTAGGACGGCCACCAGCCACGCCTGACCAGGGCCGTCCGGATGGACGGCCCTGTCGCGTTCTCCGACGGGACGGGCCCGGAACCCCGGACGGCCATCACCACCGCCGTACCGAGGAGAGTCCCGATGACCGTTCCCGCAGGCCGTACCGTTCCCGCCGCCGTTCCCGCGGGCCGCCCTCTTCCCGCTCACCCGGCCGATGTCGCCGCCTCAGCCGCCCCGGCCTCAAAGGCCGTCGGCCGCGCCGGCGCCGACCTGGACGAGCTGATCCGCCGGGACCCGGGCGCCCACCGCGTCCTCACCGGCGACCGCCCCACCGGCCCGCTCCACCTCGGCCACTACTTCGGGACCCTGCAGAACCGGGTCCGTCTCCAGCGCCTCGGCGTCGAGATGTTCGTCGTGGTCGCCGACTACCAGGTCATCACCGACCGCGACATCGCCGACCGCCTCGCCGAGCACAGCGAGAGCCTCGTCCTCGACTACCTCGCCGCCGGGCTGGACCCGGACCGTGCCACGATCTTCGCCCACAGCGCCGTCCCCGCCCTCAACCAGCTGCTGCTGCCCTTCCTCAGTCTGGTCAGCGTGGCCGAGCTGGGCCGCAACCCCACCGTCAAGGACGAGATCGCCCACTCCAGCCAGTCGGCCGTGAACGGGCTGATGTTCACGTACCCCGTCCACCAGGCCGCCGACATCCTCTTCTGCAAGGCGAACGTCGTTCCCGTCGGCCAGGACCAGCTGCCCCACCTCGAAGTGGCCCGCACCGTGGCCCGCCGCTTCAACGAGCGCTACCCGCACCCGGACGGCACCGGCGTCTTCCCCCGACCGGAGGCGCTGCTCTCCGCCGCCCCGCTACTGCTCGGCACCGACGGCGGCAAGATGAGCAAGAGCCGCGGCAACGCCGTCCGGCTCTCCGCCGACGCGGACACCACCGCCCGCCTCATCAGGGGCGCCAAGACCGACAGCGACCGCCGGATCACCTATGACCCGGCCACCCGGCCGGAGGTCTCCAGCCTGGTCCTTCTCGCCGCGCTCTGCCAGGACCGCGCACCGGAACCGGTCGCGGACGAGATCGGCGACGGCGGCGCCGCCGCGTTGAAGCGTACGGTGACCGAGGCGGTCAACGAACACTTCGCGCCGATGCGCGCCCGCCGGGCCGAACTCGCCGCCGACCGCGGCTACATCCGGCAGGTGCTGCGGGAGGGTGCCGAGCGGGCCAACGCCGTCGCCGAGGCCACGCTCGCCGAGGTCAGGACGGTGATGGGGTCGGTCTGAAGCCGGCGGGGCATACCTTCCCCGGGGCGGACCGACCGAGCTCCTGGAACCGCTCCACCCCGCGCACACCGCCGCCCGCACCCCTGGAAGGATCTCGGCCATGGACCAGCGCCCGACCTCGCCCGGCCGAGGGCTGACACGCCCGCCGCACCTCCGCCCGGGGGACCACGTCGTCGTGGTCGCCCCCAGCAGCCCGATCGACCCCGAGCGGCTCACCGCCGGGTGCGCGATCCTGCGCTCCTGGGGGCTGCGGGTCAGCGTCGCCCCGCACGTTCTCGACACCCATCCCACCCTCGGCCACCTGGCGGGCGCCGACGCGGACCGCACTGCGGACCTCCAGGCCGCCTGGCTCGACCCCACCGTCGACGCCGTCATCTGCGCCCGCGGCGGATACGGCGTCCACCGCATCGTCGACCTGCTCGACTGGGACGCGATGCGTGCTGTCCCGCCCAAGGTGCTGGTCGGCTTCAGCGACGTCTCCTCCCTGCACGAGGCCGTCGCCCAGCGACTCGGCATCGCCACGCTGTACGGACCGATGAGCGCGGGCGCCACCTTCATCTCCGACGGACCGACAGCCGAGCACCTGCGCCGCACCCTCTTCGACCCCTCGGCCACGACGGTCCTCACCTCGCCCACCGCCTCCGCGCTCGTCCCCGGCCGGGCCCGCGGCATCACCGCCGGGGGCTGCGCCCACGTCCTGGCGGCCGAGCGCGGCACGCCCGCGGCCCGGCCCTCCTTCGCCGGCAGCATCCTGATCCTGGAGGACGTCAACGAGCACCCGTACCAGCTCGACCGCCTCCTCACCCAGTTCCTGCGCTCCGGCGCCTTCGAGGGGGTCGCGGGCATCGCGCTCGGCTCCTGGGAGGGCTGCGGCCGCCTCGACCGGGTGCGGGAGGTCATGCTCGACCGGCTGGGCCCGCTCGGCGTACCCGTCATCTGGGAGCTGGGTTTCGGCCACGGCCCCTCCAGCCTCACCGTCCCGCTGGGCGTGCCCGCCCTGCTCGATGCCGATACCGGGACCCTCACCCTGGAGACGCCCGCTCTCGCCGGACGCTGAGCTCCGGGCCGCCCGCGGTCAGTAGGGTGCGGCCATGAACGAGGACACCCTCACCACCCTCGCTCTCGGCCTCCTCCGGGGGCCGGGCAGCAGTGCCCGCGCCATCCTCGGACTTGCCGGCCCGCCAGGGGCCGGCAAGTCCACCCTGGCCCGGCACCTGGTCGCCGAGGTCGAGCGCCGGGAAGGTCCCGGCAGTGCCGCCTACCTCCCGCTCGACGGGTTCCACCTCTCGGCGGTCCAGCTAGACCGCCTCGGCCTGGCCCACCGCAAGGGCGCGCCCGCCACCTTCGACGCGCACGGCTACGTCGCCCTGCTGCGCCGGGTCGCCTCGGACCGCTTCCAGCCCATCTACGTCCCCGACTTCGACCGTGACCTCGACGAACCCGTCGCCGCCCGGCACGTCGTCCCGCCGCACGCCCGCCTCGTCGTGACCGAGGGCAACTACCTCGCCGCCGCCGAACAACCGTGGCCGCAGGCCCGGCGACTGTTGCGCGAGCTCTGGTACGTCGACGCCGACGACATGGTCCGCGAGGAGCGCCTGCTGCGGCGCCACCGGGCCGGTGGTCGCGACGAGGCAGCGGCCCGGCAGTGGGTCACCACCAACGACCATCCGAACGGTGAGTACGTGAAGGCCGGCCGCTCGCTCTGCACGCGGGTCGTGCCCGGCACCGGTTTGCCTGCGGCCCCGAACGGGCGTAGTGTTCTCTAGTCGCTCGGCTGGGAGCACCGGACACGCATCTGCGCGGACGGTCCCGGGGCGGCCAATCCCTAGAAACACCACTTCCCGGTTCGGGCTGGGTTGCGCTTTGTCATTTCGACGGTGCGGCTCGGGTCTTATTCGGCGTGCCTGTTTATATGGATTGCGGCCGGATTCGCCTTTCGGGGCGGGGATCGGCTAGAGTTTGAAACGTCGGACGGGGCGTCAAGCCGCAGAAGACACCAGCGAGTTGGATGAACGAAGCGCCGGAAACGGGGCGGAAAACATCTGGTAAGCTGGGAACACGAAAGAACGAAGCGCCCGGAGGGCCCGCTGGAAGGCGGTCCGAAGGAAGTGTCCGTTCCTTGAGAACTCAACAGCGTGCCAAAAGTCAACGCCAGATATGTTGACATCCCCGGCCTCGATCGTTTGATCGGGGTTGGAGATTCCTTTATGAAGTAAACACTAGCGAGGACGCAGTGCGCGGGACCGCCCTATTCCGGTGGTTGCCGTGCCGCTCGACGC